>JAIEQO010000418.1 GCA_019747655.1 Gemmataceae bacterium
CCTTCACCTCGAACAGCACCCCCAGGGCGAGCAGCTTCTCCCCGCCGCAGGAGACCGTCACGTCCATCTGGTTCCGGCCCGGGCCGACCGTCCGGGCGTGCGGCACGGCCGCGATCACCGGCGTCTCCCCGGCCGGCACCTCGGGCAGCCGGACGACGATCGGGGCGACCGGCTCGGCCTCGGCCGGGCCGGGCAGCCGGCGGAGCAGTTCCGCCCGGGCGACGGCGAGCACCTCGTCCGGCGTGACCGGCCGGCGGGCCGGGGCCACCGTCACCCGCTCGGCGCCGGTCACGACCACCTCGGCCGGGTCGAACCCGGCCAGCCGGACGCGGTACTCGACCGCCCGGCGGGAGAGAGTGAGGCCCGGGTCGCGGGCCCGGAGTTCGGCGAGGTCGAGCCGGGCCACCCGATCGCGGGCGGCCGGGTCGCCGCCGCCGACGGCGGCCACGTCCCCGACCGTGACGGCCGCCGTCCCGACCGCTGCCTGCTCGCGGAGGGTGACGACGACCGGCCCGGCGTGGGCCAGCCCGGGGGCGAGCAGGAGGAGCAGGATTGGGAGGAGGCGGTTCATCGTGTCGCTCGGAATTCCTGGCGAGCGGGGGGCGTGAGCCCCCTGATGGTCCCACGGGATCAGGGGGCTCACGCCCCCCGCTCGCCGTGGCGTTACCGGATCAGGTCGGTGGTGCTGGCGAGCATGTTGTCGGCCGTCCGGACGGCCCGGGTGTTGAACTCGTAGGCCCGCTGGGTGATGATGAGGCTCACCAGCTCGGTCACCACGTCCACGTTCGACCGCTCCAGGAACCCCTGCTGGACGAACCCCACCCCGTTCTGGCCCGGGGTGGCGATGATCGGCGGGCCGGACGAGGCCGTCTCGGCCAGCAGGTTCCGGCCCTCGGCCAGGAGACCCGACGGGTTCAGGAACCGGGTCAGGGTGATCTGGCCGAGGACGGTGGTGGCGTTGGTCGCCCCGGCGTTGATCGCCGACACCGTCCCGTCGGTCCCGATCGTCACCTGGGTGGCCGACGCCGGGATGGTGATCTGGGGCGAGATCAGGAACCCGTCGGTCGTGACCAGGGTGCCGGTGGCGTTGACCCGCAGGGCCCCGTCCCGGGTGTACCGCAGCTCGCCGTTGGGGAGCAGGACCTGGATGAACCCCTGCCCCTCGATGGCGATGTCGAACGGGTTCTGGGTGGCCACCAGCCCGCCCTGGGTGAACGTCTTGGCGATCCCGGACACCCGGGCCCCGCTCCCGACCTGGAGGCCGGTCGGCAGCTCCAGCCCCTGGGCGGCGGTCGCCCCCGGGGCCTGGGCGGTGACGTAGACGAGGTCCTGGAACGTCGTCTCGCCCCGCTTGAACCCGTTGGTGTTGACGTTGGCCAGGTTGTTCGCCGTGTTGTCCAGGGCGGTGCTCTGGGCGTTCATGCCCGTCGAGCTGGTGAACAGCGCCTTGATCATCGCCTCTCCTGGCGAGCGGGGGGCGTGAGCCCCCTGATGGTCCCACGGGATCAGGGGGCTCACGCCCCCCGCGCGCCGGGCACGTCATCGGCCGGGTGGTGAGCTGCATCGACACGCTGTTCGTCCGGAGCGTCCGCTGGTTGGCGTCGTAGAACCGGGCCCCGAGGATCATCCGGACCATCGCGTCGGCCGGCTCCACGTTCGACCCCTCCCGGTAGCCCTGGAGGACCCGCCCGTCGGCGTCCTGCGGCCGGGTCCCGGGGGTCGGCCGGTACAGGGTCGGGCCGGCGGCGCTCAACTGCCGCAGGTCGGCGAACCGGGCCGGCCGGATGCGGGTCACGGGGGTGCCGTCGGCCGTCACCGTCCCGTCCGACCCGATGTCGATCCGGCGGGTCTCGGGCGGCACCTCGACCGGGCCGTCCTCGCCCAACAGGGGGTAGCCGGCCGGGCTAACCACCCGGCCCTCAGCGGTCAGCCGGAACTGGCCGTTACGGGTGTAGAGCGAACCGTCCGGCCCGCGGACGGTGAAGAACTGGTCCGGCTCGGCCAGGGCCAGGTCGAACGGGTTGCCGGTGTGCTGGAGCGGGCCGGCCCGGAAGTCGTGGAATACCCCGGCGGTGCGGGCCCCGTCGAGGTCGCCGGCCGGGTCGGTGGCCCGGCCGAGGACCCGGTCGAACGTCTCGAAGAAGACGCCCCGCTGGCGGTAGCCCGGGGCGGTCGACTCGGCCAGGTTGTAGGCCGTGACCTCCTGCTGCTCGGAGGCCACCTGGAGGCCGGAGGCGGCGGCGTACAGCCCGCGGATCATGGCGGCTCTTCCGGCGGTACGGGTCGTGCCGGTTGTATCGGCACGGCCCGCCGGCCGGGTTCAGCCAAACGCCCGTCTCCTGGCGAGCGGGGGCGTGAGCCCCTGATGGGAATCACCATCAGGGGCTCATACCGTCTTGCGTTGAACTTTTACCGTTCCAGCCGGACCGCCCAGTGGAACCCGATGGCTCCCAAGACC
>JAIEQO010000444.1 GCA_019747655.1 Gemmataceae bacterium
AACAACACCTGGGGCCTGGCCTTCGACGAGGCCGGGCAGCTCTTCGGCTCGACGGCCAACGGCTGCCCGCTGGTCCACCTGCCCATCCCCAACCGGTACTACGAGAAGGTCCGCGGGCTGACCCCGACGGTGCTGGCCAACATCGCCCCGGACAACCACTACGAGCCGATCACCGACAAGGTCCGGCAGGTCGACTGGCACGGCGGGTTCACCTCGGCCGCGAACTGCGCGATCTACACCGCACGGACCTACCCGCCCGAGTACTGGAATAAGACGGCCTTCGTCAGCGACCCGACCGGCCACCTGACGGCGACGTTCGTGCTGCAATCCGACGGGGCGACGTACAAGGCCCGGTACGGCTGGAACCTGCTGGCCAGCGACGACGAGTGGGCCGCGCCAATTGATGCCCAGGTCGGCCCGGACGGTCATGTGTGGGTGCTCGACTGGTACAACTTCATCGTCCAGCACAACCCGACCCCGGCCGGGTTCGAGGTCGGCAAGGGGAACGCCTACGAGACCCCGCTGCGGGACAAGACGCACGGCCGCATCTACCGGCTCGTCTACACCAAGGCCAAGCCCGAGCCGCGGGTGAACCTGAAGGACGCCACCCCCGAGAAGCTGGTCGAGACGCTAAAGCACCACAACATGGGCTGGCGGCTGCACGCCCAGCGGCTGCTGGTCGAGCGGGGCGGGACGGACGTGGCCCCGGCCCTGGCCAAGCTGTTCGACGCGAAGGCGGCCGACGACCCTTCCGCGGTCCACGCCGTCTGGGCCCTGGCCGCGTTGGGCGGTGACGTTCCGCCCGGCGCGGTGAAGCACCCGAACCCGGCCGTGCGTCGGGCCTTCGCCGCCGCCCTGCCGCAGATCGCGGCAAAGAACCCGAAGGCCACGATCGAGGCCCTAGACCACCTCTGCTTCGACGACCCCGACCCGTCGGCCCGGGTGGCCGGGTTCCTGGCCATTGCCGACCTCCCGGTCGGGGACCGGGACTTCGACCTGACCGGGATCATGACCGCCGATGCGTTGCGGTCGCTGCCCGACTTGGCCGGGGTTCTCGGGGATGCCGTCCTCGCCGCGGCCGCCCGCCGTCCCGGGGAGGTCCTGACCTATGCGTTCGGAACGGGATTCCGGGGGGCACCGACACCGGCCGGGCTGGCCGCGGTGCGTCTCCTCGCCCGTCACTACGCGGCCACCGCGGACGGCGACGGGCCCCGGATGATCGTCGGCCTCGCCGCCGACAAGGACGCGGCCCTGCCGGTCGTGGCGGCGGCGGTCGACGGCCTGGCCGCCGGCTGGCCCGCCGGGAAGAAGGCCGCACTGCACGGTGCCAGTGAGGAGGATTTCGGCCGGTTGTTGGCCAAGCTCCCGGCCGCGTCCCGGGGCCGGGCGCTCAAGCTCGGGCAGGTCTGGGGCGTGAAGGGGCTCGACGCCCAGCTCGTCGAGATCACGAACGGGCTACTCGCCACCGTCGCCGACGCGAAGGCCGCCGACGCCGCCCGGGTCGAGGCGGCCAAGCAGATGGTCGAACTCCGGCCGGACGACGACGCGGCTGCGGCGGCGCTACTGGCGGCTGCTACCGACGACACCCCGCCGACCGTCGCCGCCGGCGTCTTCGAGGCGCTGACCGCGTCGAAGAGCAAGACCGTCGGCCGGGCGGTCGTCGCCAAGCTGAAGGACCTGCCGTCGCTCGCCCGCCCGGCCGCCCTCCGGCTCGTCCTGGCCAAGCCGGACTCGGCCGCCGCCTTCCTCGACGCCGTCGAGAAGGGCGCCCTCCGGTTCGACCTGCTCGCCCTCGACCAGAAGACGGCCCTGGCGTCGAACCCGGACGCGGCCGTCGCCGAGCGGGCCAAGAGGCTCCTCGCCCTCGGCGGCGGGCTGCCCAACGCCGACCGCCAGAAGGTGATCGAGGAGTTCACCCCGCTCCTGAAGAAGGACGGCGACGCGGCCGGCGGGAAGAAGGTGTACGCCGCCCAGTGCGCCAAGTGCCACGTGTACGCCGGGGAGGGGACGGCCATCGGCCCGGACCTGACCGGGATGGCCGTCCACCCGAAGGAAGAACTCCTCATCCACATCCTCGACCCGTCCCGCAGCGTCGAGGGGAACTACAAGGCGTACCGGGCCGTGACCGCCGACGGCCGGACCATCATCGGGCTCCTGGCGTCCGAGTCGAAGACGGCCGTGGAGCTGGTCGACGCCGAGGGGAAGCGGCACCCGCTCCAGCGGGACGACCTGGAGTCGTTGAAGGAGACGGACAAGTCGCTCATGCCCGAGGGGTTCGAGAAGCAGGTCAAGCCGGAGGAGGTCGTCGACCTCCTGGCCTTCCTGACCCAGAAGGGGAAGTACGTCCCGCTGCCCCTGGACAAGGTGGCCACGGTGGTGACCACGAAGGGGATGTTCTTCGAGCCGGAGGACACGGTCGGCCGGCTGGTCTTCCCGGACTGGAAGCCGAAGACGGTGGACGG
>JAIEQO010001049.1 GCA_019747655.1 Gemmataceae bacterium
CCGGTGTTCGGAGGAACCGGCGGGCTGACGCCGCGCCGCTCACCGGGTAGGACCCGACCATGACCGACGACCTCGACGACCTGCTCGGCCCGCCGCCGGCCCCGGCCGGCCCGGACTCCGCCCTGTTCCGCCGGACCGAGCGCGTCCTCCGCCGCGGTCGCCTCGCCCGCCGGGTCGCCCGAGCCGGGGCGGTCGCGGCCGTGTTCGCCGCCGGCGGGCTGGCCGGGTGGCTGGCCAAGCCGGACCGGGAGCGGGTGACGACGATCGAGGTCGCGGTCGCCTCCCCGCCGGACGTGGTGACGGTCCCGGTCGTCGTGCCCGTGCCCCAGCCTGTACCCGATCTGCCCCAGTCCTCGCCGCCCTCCCCGGCCGCGGCCGAACTGCTCGCCGAGCAGGCCGACGACCCGGCCGAGGCCGCCCGGCTCTACCGGCTCGCCGGCGACCTGTACCTGAACGACCGGCAGGATTACCGGCAGGCGGCCCGGTGCTACCGGCTCCACCTGGCCCGGGCCGGGGCCGCCGGGCTGGCCCCGGCTGCCGACGACTCGTGGCTGCTCACCTCCCTCAAGAACGCCAAGTTCAAGGAGTCGATCGATGCGACGGCATCTGGCGGCTAGCACCCTGTTCGCGGCCGGCCTCGTGGCGATGACGGCGTCGGCCCAGCCGCCGGCCGGGGACAAGGCCCCGCCCCAGCGGCTGCCCGAGAAGAAGGCCCCCGAGAAGAAGGCCGACGGGGTCGACGCCCAGATCGAGGCGGCCCTGGCGACCGACCCGGACATCCGGATGGCCCGGGCCAAGATCGCCCTGGCCGAGGCCGAGCTGGCCAAGGCCCGGCAGGGGGTGGCCCTGAAAGTCACGACCCTGCGGGCCGGAATCGAGGAGCAGCGGACGGCGGCGGCGCTGGCCGAGGTCGGCCTCCGGGACGCCGAAGTGCGGTTCGCAACCGTCAATGCGGGCGGGAGCCGGGAACAGGTCTTGGCCGCCCGGGTGAAGTTGGAGGCCGCCAAGGCCACCCAGGCCCGGGCCGAGGCCGAGCTGAAGCTGCTCGTCGGGGACGGGCCGAAGGTCGCGGCCGCGCCGGACCAGGCCGCGACCGGGCCGGCCGCGATCGCCTGGTACAACGCGCGGAACAGCTACGACCACGCCGTCATCGCCGCCTTGCTGGCCTCCCAGTTGCAACGGTCCGGCCCGGCCCAGGCCTGCACCGTCTGCCACGACGTCGCCCGGGACGGGAACATCCTGGAGAAGAACTGGCACGGCTGCCCCGGGATCGTCAACGAGGTCGCCCGGCCGGCCCCGGCCGCCCCGAAGGGGCCGGTGTCCGACCGCCTCCGGGCGGCCCTGGACAAGTCCGTCTCGCTCGGGGCGAAGGACGCCAAGGTGACGTTCGAGCAGGCCGTCGAAGCGTTCAAGAAGGAGGCCGGGCTGGACGTGCCGGTCCGGGCCGAGGCGAAGGTCGGCCCGGTCGTCTCGCTCGGCGAAAGTCTCCCGGTCGGGGCCTGGCTGCAACTGTTCGCCGACGGCACCGCCGGGACCCGCATCTTGGTCCGCGAGTACGGGCTGCTCGTCACCACCAAGGAACTGGCCCCGCCGGACGGCGTCTCGGTGTTCGACTTCTGGAAGCAGAAGCCGGCC
This sequence comes from Gemmataceae bacterium, assembly GCA_019747655.1. GTDB lineage: Bacteria > Planctomycetota > Planctomycetia > Gemmatales > Gemmataceae > Urbifossiella. The sequence goes on from JAIEQO010001049.1 coordinate 1,636, forward strand.
GGCAAGAAGGCGAAGCGGGCGATCTCCTTCTTCATCGGGAACGACGCGCATAGCGTGACGCCCGAGGCCGTGGCCGCTGCCGGCGACGCCCCGTTCCGGGCCGCCGCCGGGCTGCTGCGGGCGGGCAAGCCGGCCCAAAACAGGGAGGGCCAGTGGGAACCGTGGGACGGCCAGAACGCGGTCTACCTCGTCATCCCGGACCCCCGGGCGGTCGGACTGGAGGACGGCGAGGGGGTCGAGATCATGGTCGGCCTGACCGCCGCGAGGACGCCGGACGGGACGGCTTGGTACCGCCGCGGTGGCGAGGCCGGCGTGACCTACAAGGTCACGGACTGCCCGCCGGAGGCCGTGAAGGCGGTCGCCGACGCGCTGGCCAAGCTGGTCCCGGTGAAGTGACCGGCCGGGCCGCCGTTGCCGCCGCCCGGACGGCCGGTACAATGTGCAGTTCTACCGGGCGTCCGGGTCGTTACGGGGACAGCGCGTCATGGCACACAAGAAGGGCCAGGGGTCGGTCAGGAACGGGCGGGACTCGGCCCCCAAGCGGCGGGGCGTCAAGAAGTACGGCGGCGAGTTCGTCACCACCAGCGGCATCATCGTCACCCAGTGCGGGACCAAGTTCGCCCCCGGCCGGTTCGTCCGCCGGGCCAGCAACGACTCCCTGTTCGCCGCCACCGAGGGGACCGTCTACTTCGACCAGGGCGGCAAGCGGGTGAACGTCCTCCCCGCCGACCCGGCCGCCACCAACGTCTGACCGCCTCCGGCGAGCGTCGGATTCGTGAGCGTCGGGCCGTCAGGCCGACGGTGGGGCGGACCGTCGGCCTGACGGCCC
>JAIEQO010000058.1 GCA_019747655.1 Gemmataceae bacterium
GGCCGCCCCGAGGACCAGCCCGACCGGCACCCCGGCGAACACCCACGGCGACACGGCCGCGTCCGGCCGGTTCCCCGCCCCGCGGGCGAACTGGGCGGCGTGGAACGGCACCACCATCAGCCCGATCACGAGGACGACGAACCCCAGCCCGGCCACCATGTTCACCGTCCCGCCGAAGCCCACCACGATCTTCGACGGGTCGGTCTCCTTGAAGTTGGGCAGCACGGCCCCGAGCCCGACGTTCAGCCCGCTCAGGCCGACCGCGATCACCGCCAGGGTCAGGGCGTGCAGAACGAGGCCCTCCGGCGGCAGGCCGATGAGCAGGTCGGTGCCCAGGATCAGCCCCTCGGCGATTAAGAGCGACCCGGTCGCCGCGAATGCGAACTTCCCCCGCAGAATCTGGTCCCGGCTGACCGGGGTGAGGCCGAGAATCCAGAACTTCCGCCCTTCGAGGCTGATGAGCGGGAAGATGAACCGGCTGAGCCCGGCGCACAACAGGATGGCCGTCCCGCACAGGTTCATCAGGCTGATGGCGTACTTGTCCATCACCCCGAACCCGCCCCGGGAGATGCCGCGGAAGTTGGTCGCCCCGATCAGCATCAGCACCCCGAAGAGGATCAGGAGGCCCCACTGGGTCGGGTCCCGGCGGAAGGTGCGGAAGTCCTTGACGACCAGCACCCGGGTCGGGCGGTCGAGGTAGCCGACGAGGAAGTCCATCGCCCGGTCGAGCGGGCTGGTGCCGTACAGCTTCTTCCCGCGGCCGAGGCCGGACAGGCGGTCGAACCCCGGTCGGTACAGCCGCCGGGCCAGGGCCGCCGCCCCGACGTACACGAGCAGGCCGTTCGACCAGACCAGGGCCAGCGGCAGGGCCGCCCCGGGCAGGTCGCCGCGGGCGGCGGCCATCACCCCGCGGGTCATCCAGTGGCTCGGGGCCAGCCCGCTGCGGACGAGGTCGAACTGGCCGATCAGGTCGTCCAGCTCCCGGCCCTGGGACTGGATCGACTTGCGGATCGACATGCCAACCCGGGCCAGCCAAACGCCGGCCACCAGCACCGCCGCCAGCGACACGACGAGGAGGAACTGCCGGCGGTTCCGCGGCATGTACCGGACGAGCACGAGGCACAGGGCGGCCGAGACCGACCCGGGCAGGAGGACGTACCCGAGGAGGAAGACCGGCAGCAGCGGGTAGAAGTACCAGGGGACGCCGGCCGTGCCGCCGTAGGCGATGAAGATCGGCACCCCGAGGACCACGAACGCCCACGAGCTGAAGGCGACCGCCCCCTGGAACTTGGTGGCGAAGATGTGGTCGGCCCGGGCCGGGGTGGAGAGCAGGTAGCCGGCCTCCGGGGCGGTGTACAGGCTGGCGTACAGGATGATCCCGGTCGAGAAGACGAGCATCCCGCCGAGGGTGAAGAACAGCAGGTCGAACAGGCTGCCGACGATCGCCCCTTTGAACGGGATGTTGTTCACCGCGAGCTGGTGGAACAGGTACCAACTGAACCCGTAGGTGAACGCGGCCACCACCAGGCTGGTGGCGATCATGCTGAGGAAGCGGACGCGGCCGGACTCCAGGGCGACCCGCAGGCCGTTTCGGGCCAGCGCCCAGCGGAGCCGGCGGAACACCCGCGGCTGGTCGGCGACGGGGGGGGACGGGAGGCCCATCACACACCTCGCGGATGAAAGCGAGCCACGGATGGACACGGATGAAACACGGATCGGAAGAATTCAGAATTTTTGTTCGATCCGTGTTTCATCCGTGTCCATCCGTGGCTGGTTCGGCCTGAGCTTCGACGGCGGCCTCTTCGGTGATCGCCATGAACAGGTCTTCCAGGCTGCCGTCCCGGCTGGCCTGGCGGCGGAGGTCGGCCATCGTCCCGCAGCCGATCAGCCGGCCGCGGTCGATGATCCCGATCCGGTCGGCCAGCTCCTGGGCGATGTCCAGGGTGTGCGTCGAGAGGAAGATGGTCATCCCGCCGGCGGCCAGCTTCCGCAGGAGCGTCTTCAGCTCGCGGATGCTCTTCGGGTCGAGCCCGACGGTCGGCTCGTCGGCGATCAGGAGCTTCGGCTCGTGAACGAGGGCCGCGGCGAACACCGTCCGCTGCCGCATCCCGTGCGAGTACCGTTCCGTCAGGTCGTCGACGAACTCGTCGAGGTGAAACAACTCGATGACCTCGGCGATCTTGTCCCGGGCCCGGTCCGGGGGCATGGCGTACAGGTCGGCCGTGAATTGCAGGAATTCGCGGCCGGTGAGCTTCTCGTACAGGAACGGCTGGTCCGGGACGTAGGCGACGAGTGCCCGGGCCCGGTCGCCCTGGGCGGCGAGGTCGAACCCGCCGACGGCGACCGTCCCGGTGGTGGGGAACAGGAGCCCGCAGAGCATCTTGATGGTGGTCGTCTTGCCGGCCCCGTTCGGGCCGAGGAAGGCGAACAGCTCGCCGGCCGGGACGTGCAGGGACAGGTCCTGCAC
>JAIEQO010000373.1 GCA_019747655.1 Gemmataceae bacterium
GCGTCGGAGAGGTCGCGGCGGTGCATGCAAGATCAGAGGCACGGCCGCCCCCCGCCGATTCAGCAGACAGAACCTAGGTGTGCGTAGTGCGCATAGAGCGTCTGACCGAGGAATTTGAACCTTAGCAGCACTTGGAGTCCGTATCCATACGGACGATCATCTCTGATCTCGACTCGGCCGTCAGCAATCGCGAATGCTGGCGTGCCGATTCCTGCTAGAAGATCCCAGCCTTGGTGTTTGCCACTGTAACGTGTAGGCAAGTAGCCATACGTACTCGGGGTATCTCCTCGAAGCCTCATGCTCGCCAGCGGTGCTTGGACCCGTGTAAACGTCCCTGCCTGCCCCGGGATATAGAGATAGCGTCCACCGAGAGCTACTTCATTGAGAACTGCGCCGATGACATAAACTTCGGTAATCGCAAACAAGCCACTCGGATCGCGGTTCTGAGTGGGGTTTGCCAGTCCGTAAATGTGCGGGTGTTGTGATAGTGGCGATTGCAGCCAGCCTTCAAACGGGTCGCGCCCGTAGAACCGCCCCGTTCCGACGCTCAGGTAGCGGGCCCGGAGGTAGTCGAGGCCGAGGCCGGCGTCCCGCTGCTCGCCGGCGAAGAGGTACGAGTTGGGCGTCGTCCCCGTCTGTCCGATCGTCCGGCCGAAGGCCTCGTAGGCGTACCGGTCCGTCACCGCCCCGGCCGCGTCGGTCAGGGCCCGGGTGCTGCCCAGCCCGTCGACGTGGTAGTACGACCGCGCCCCACCCCGGGTCTGCGAGATCAGGTCGTTGCCGTAGACGTAGGAGACGACCACCAGCCCGCCCGGCCGGTACTCCAGCAGCACCTGCGGGTACGCCTGCACCGCGTCGATCAGGAACCGCGTCTCCACACCGTCCACCACCTGCGCAACCCGGATGCCGTCCACGTCGTACCGGTTGACGATCGACCGCGTCCCGGCGGCGTCCGTCACCGTCGCCCCGACCAGCCGGTTCTCGGCGTCCCAGGTGTACGCCGCCTTGTCCGTCGGCCCGGCGTCCCGCGTCAGCGTGTTCCCGTTGCTGTCGTAGGTGTAGGTGGTCGTCGCCCCGGCCCGCGTCTCGGACAGCAGCCGGTCGTTGTCGTCGTAGGCGTAGGTCGTCGTCGCCTCGGCCGTGTCGGTCCGGGTCAGCCGGTTGCCGACCGGGTCGTAGGTGTACCCGATCGTCCGGTTCCCGGCCGCCGCGTCGGTGATGACTTCGCCGGTCAGCCGGTCGAGGGCGTCGTAGCCGTACGCCACCGTCCGGCCGGTGTCCTCCGTCACCTTGTCCCGCCGGCCGGTCGCCGCCAGGGTGTAGCGGTAGCTGCCGACGACGCCGGCCGGGCCGCGGGTCTCCAGGAACTGCAGCCGGTGCAACTTGTCGTACTCCCGCGTCTCGATGGTGCCGTTCGGCAGCTCGGTGCGGACCGGCCGGCCGGCGACATCGTAGCTGTACCGGGTCACGCCGCCGGCCGGGTCGGTGACGGTCGCCGTCCGGTTCTGGGCGTCGAACGTGTACGCCGTCGTCCCGGCCGGGGTGGTCACCGCCGTGCGGTTGCCGGCCGCGTCGTAGCTGTAGCCGATGACCGTGCCGTCCGGGTCGGTGCGAGCGACGAGCCGGTCCCGGGTGTCGTAGGTCCAGCGGGTCGTGCCGCGAGCATCCACGACCGCGGCCCGTTGGCCGGTAGGGGTGTAGGCGTACTCGACCCGCTCGCCGGGCAGGGCCTTCGCCGACAGCCGGCCCCGCGGGTCGTACTCGAAGGTGATGACCGCCCCGTTGAAGTCGGTCGTCTTGACCACCTGCCCGGCCGCGTCGTACTCGGTCGTGGACCGCTGGAGGAGCGGCAGGACGGTGGCCGTCCGCCGGCCGAGCCCGTCGTACTCGTAGCGGGTGGTGTGGCCGTTGGCGTCGGTCTGGGAGACGAGGTTGCCGGCCTCGTCGTACCCGTACACGGTCCGCTGGTTCAGGGCGTCGACCACCGCCGTCAGCCGGCCGAGCGTGTCGTACTCGTACTTCGTGACGCGGCTCAGTTGGTCCGTCCGGCTCGTCACCCGGCCGAGGTCATCGTATCCGGTGGCGGTGGTGGTCCCGTCGGCGTAGGTGGTCAGCGTCTGCCGGCCGAGGTCGTCGTACCCGAACGTCGTGGTGTTCCCGAGCGGGTCGGTGGTGGACAGGGTCCGGCCGGCCTTGTCGTAGGCGGTGGCCGTCCGCGGGTTGTCGTCCGGGTTCGCGGAGGTGGCGTCCGGCAGGATCGTCGCCGTCTGCCGCCCGGCGTCGTCGTACTCGAATCCGGTCCGGTTGCCCCGCTCGTCGACCTGGGCCGTTACCCGCCCGGCGGCGTCGTACTCGGTCTTCGTCCGCGGGTTGTCGGCGAGTGTGGCCGGGGTGGCGTCCGGGAAGATCGTCTCGGTCTGCCGGCCGAGTTCGTCGTACCGGTACTCGGTCCGCCGGCCGGCCTCGTC
>JAIEQO010000885.1 GCA_019747655.1 Gemmataceae bacterium
GGCGGAAGTCGCCCCGGATCGTCCGCAGGGCGAACTTCTCGTGCTCGACCTCGGCCCCGGTCCGGAACCCCATCTCCCCGAACACCTTCGCCAGCCAGCTCGTCCGGCTGAACGAGTACTGCAGCAGGAACAGCCCGGCGGCGGCCGGGAGGGCCAGCCACCACGGGCTCCCGGTCAGGGCCACCAGGGCGAACCCGAGGACGATCAGCCCGCCGGCCGTCGCCTTCGTCATCCGCCCGGCCGTCCACTCCCAGTCGAGTTGGTGGAGCCGGTCGTCGATTGCGGCCGGGCCGGCGTCGGCGATCTTGGCCAGCCGGCACTCCAGGTCCCGCTTCCGGCAGTCGGTCAGGCCCGCGGGCTTCCGGCCCGCGGTCGTCGGGACGCTGCTCATGGTGGGTCTCTTAAGGCTTGGGCCGGGCGAAGATCAGCACCGAGTACGGGCCGATCCCGAACGTCGCCTTGGCCGGCAGCCCGTCGTACTCGCCGGGCTCGGCCACCACGTCCGCACTGGGGTACCCGGTGAACTGCTCGCTGTACCCCGTCCAGTCCGAATTGAGTAGCAACTTCCATGCCCCGGCCTCGGGGAATCCCACCGTGTAGTTCTCCCGGGGCTCCCGCTGGAAGTTGGCAATCACCATAACGTCATCGCCGGGGCCGCCTTCCATCCACCGCCGGAAGGCGATCATGTTCATGTCGTCGTGGACGTGGGTGACGTGGATGTGCTGGCCCGAGAGCCCCTTGGACATCCCCCGCCGGTTGAGCCGCAGGGCGATCAGGTCGCGGTACAACCGGACCACCCCGCGGAACTCGTCCCGCTTGTCCCAGTCCACCGGCACGGTGTCGCGGAACCAGCCGCCTTCCAGGAACTCTTGCCCCTGGAACAGCATCGGGATGCCGGGGGCGGTGAAGACCAGCGCCGCCCCCAGGCACGACCGCTTCTGGGCCCAGAACCCGGTCGGGTCGCCGGGGTTGATCTCGGCCGGCACCCGGGCCTTGCCGTTGGCCACTTCGTCGTGGCTCTCGGTGTAGATGACCCGCTGGAAGGCGTCGGCGTTGTACCGCCACTCCAGGGCCGCCCGGAGGGCGTTCATGTTCCGGTTCGAGTCCTCCTGGGTGATGATCGCCTCGCGGACCGGGTGAACAAAGCGCGCGTCCCACTGGGCCCCGTACCCGGCCCCGCCCTCGCCGGCCGGCTTCGTCAGCCACTCGTCGTCCTGGAGGTCCTCGGCGACGGTCAGGGTGTTCGGGTGCTTCTCCCGGACCTCCCGGTTGATCCACTGTACGAGGCTCCAGCCGTCCGGCAGGTTCGGCTCGGCGTCCGCCCTCACACTCCGGATGTACAGGGTCATGTCCATCCGCAGCCCGTCGACGTGGTACTCCTCGACCCACATCAGGGCGTTGTCCCGGATGAACTGGCGGACCTCCCCCCTGCCATAGTCCGGCCGGGTCGCCCCCCACGGCGTCTCCTTCCGCCAGTCCTGGTAGAAGTAGATGCCGCCGCCGTCGTTCTCGCTCCACCCGTCGAACCGCCAGAGGTCCAGGTCGCTCGGCCCGAAGTGGTTGTAGACCACATCGAGGACGACCGCGAACCCGGCCCGGTGGGCCGCCCGGACGAACTCCTTGAACGCCTTCGGCCCGCCGTAGGCGCTCTCGACGGCGAAGATGTGGGCCGGGTTGTACCCCCACGACCGGTCGCCGGCGAACTCGGCCACCGGCATCACCTGGATGACGTTCACCCCCAGGGCCTTGAGGTGGTCGAACCGGCGGACGATGTCCTTGAACGTGGCCGGCCCGTCGTCGCCCCCGGTCGTGTCGTTGAAGGTCCCGACGTGCAGCTCGTAGATCACCCACTCGTTCCACGGCGGGGTCTTGTAGAACTCCTCGCCCCAGTCGAAGGCCGGGTCGTGGACGACCGCGTTGCCGACCGAGTTGGTGACCTCCCGGGCGTAGGGGTCGATCCGCTTGAACTCGCCGAACGGGGTCTTCAGGTGGAACCGGTACTCGTCGCCGGGCTTGGCACCCGGCACGTCGGCGTACCAGTAGCCCTCCGGGTTCTCGCGGGTGAGCGGGTGCTTGCCGGCCTCCCAGCCGTTGAACGACCCGATGACGGAGACGGCGTCGGCGTGGGGGGCCCAGACGCGGAAGGCGACGCCCTTCGGGTGGACGATGGCCCCCATCCCGGGGTGGGCCTCGGGCCGGTCGGCCTTGCGGCCGTTGGCGGCCGGGGCCAGCGGGTACGGCATCGGCTTGGGCGGGCGGCGGGCGGCGGACTTGGCGGACATCGGTGTTGGCTCCGGGTGGGCGCATCTAAACTACCCGACGCTCCCGCGTCGGGCTACGAACGGGTGCCGCTCCGCGGCCAAGGACATCGAACCACTCCGCCCCGGAGGGGCCGCCGTCCGTAGCCCGACGCGGGAGCGTCGGGGTCGCTACGCCGGCGCGGTGGCCGGGCGGGCGGGCGGCGGGCTGGCG
>JAIEQO010000250.1 GCA_019747655.1 Gemmataceae bacterium
CGGCCGGGACGGCCGCGGCCCCGGGACGGACCCGAGCCGGCTCACGCTGCCTTGTTGCCGTACAGGTCGAGCCGCGGGTTGCCCGTGAGCGCGGCGAACGCCTTACGGACCTGGTCGAGGCCGTCGCGGAGGAGGAACCCCGACCCGCCTGCCTTCGCCCCGAGGACGTAGTACCCGGGCTCATCCTTCCGGAGACCGGAGCGGATGGAGTCGTCCGGCCGCGACCCGACCGCCCCGATCACCCGCTCGACCTCCCAGGCCACCGGCTTGCCGTTCGACCGGCCGGCCACCCGGAAGCCCTTGTCCGGGCCGTGGCAGACGACCTCGTCGATGACGGTTTGCGGGTGGAACTCCAGGTTGCCGTCGCAGCGGGTGGCCAGGGCGTTGGCCTTCGCCGCCAGCCGGTCGCGTTCCTTCAGCGGGTCGTTCGCCAGCCGCGGCAGGGGCTGGCCCCGCGGCCCGCGGGTCAGCCAGAAGGCCCACGCCGCCGGGTGTTCCTCGGCCAGGGCGGCCAGGGCGCAAATAGTCGCCGCGGCGGTGTACCCGTCGCCGATCAGGACCACGCTCCGGCCGGCGTAGTGGTCCTTCCGGTCGCCGAGGATGTCTTCGAGGCCGAAGGCGCTGTGCGGCCGGGCGGCCCGCTCGCCGACGGCCGGGATGCCGCCGTCGCCCAGCCAGTTGGGGGTGCCGTAGGTCCCGGTGCAGTCGAGGACGATGTCGGCCTGGTCGATCCGCTCGGCCCCGTTCGTCCCGCGGACCAGCAGCCGGAACGGCCGGCGGTCGTCAGGCTTTCCGGCCGCCGTCCGGCCGACGTGCAAGACCTCGCAGCCGACGTGCATCGATTCGAGTAGGGTCTCGGACTCGGCCAACCGGACGAGGTACGCCTCGCGGAACTGCCGGCCGGTGAGGAGGTCGGCCTCGGCGGGCAGGTCGCGGGCCGGCCGCTCGCGGAGCAGGGCCCGCAAGCCCAGCGGCGAGGCGTTCCAGCCGAACGGGGTGAACAGCCGGGCGTGGCCCCAGCGGAGGAGGTGGTCGCCGACCTGCCCGCGCTCGTAGACGGCCACCGGCAGCCCGCACGCCCTCGCGTACAGGGCGGCCTCCAGGCCGACCGGCCCGGCCCCGAGGACGGCGATGCGTACCGGCCCGGCATTCGCCAACTGACGCCCTCCCTGGCGGAATGGGGGAATGTACCCGCGGGCGGGCAGTGCGGGCAAGCCGAAGCACCGGCGGTCCCTTCCCTCGGGCCCAGCGCGGCGAGGGCCTACCTCCGCCCAGGCGTGAAGGACTTGAGTACCCTTTGGCCGCCGGCGAAGTCGAGCCGGACCAAACCCACCCCGGGGGCATACCAGTAGGTGTAAACCTCGGGCGTGCCGAGGTCCCGCCCGTTCGCCGCCGTCGCCTCGAAGACCACCCGCGTGGCCCGGAAGGTCCCGGCCGGGACGCTCACCTCCTCCGTCTCGCCGACCGTCGTCCGCCCGGAGAACGCCTTGAGCCCCTCTTGGTGGGGCATCTCGACCGCCCACGAGCCCCCGGCCTTGAGCGGGAACTGGAGCATCGCCTGATCGATCACGAACCGGCCGCTCGTCCGCCAGACGACCGCCTCCTTGCCCACGTCGTAGGTGTCGTCCCACTCGTCGGCGATCTTAACACGCACGGTCAGACGGGTCCCGTCACGCCGGACCTCGGCGCGCGTAATCTCCTGGGTGTGTACGACCCCGTCCTGCTCATACACCCACTTCGTCCCGACCTCCGCCGGGTAAAACCCCGGCCCCCTCTTCACCGCCTCGGGCACGGGGGCCCCGGCCGAGACCAGGGCGAGGGCCGGTAGGGCGAGACAGGCAAGTAGGCGTGGCATCGGGACCACCTCCGTAATGGCGCCGTCATCCTCGCATTCGGTGGCCGCCGACGCAACTCGTAGGACGCCCTACGACGCCACCGGCTCCGCCGCCCGCCGCAACTGCGCGGCCGCCCGGTCGAGCCAGGCGATCGACGGCGGCCCGTACGGGCGGAACTTCTCCGGCCGCTCCTGCTCCTCCTGCACGAACAGCGCCCGGTTCCGGCCGAGCCGCGACGCCGCCGGCGAGTCGATCAGGCTGCTGCTGTCGGTCGGGCTCATGGCGAACAGCACCCGCATCCCGAACTCGCGGAGGAGCTGCCGGTCGAAGGTGCGGTTCAGGTTGGTCAAGGAGTCGCTCCAGACGACCGTATGCACACCCTGGGCCGGGCCGTCCCGCAGGACCGCGGCGAACCGCTCGGCCGGGGTCGGCTCCTTGTCCGCCCCCCGCCGGCCGAACCCGTAGTCGTCGTCCGCCTTACGGAGTTCGCGGAACCGGTGGACGCCGAAGACGAACAGGAACCGCGGCGACCGGTCGGCCGCCTCGCCCTTCTGGCGCCGTTCCACCTCGGCGGCCAGCCCGGCGAGGGCGGCCGCCAGCCCGGCCCGGTCCGGGGCGGCCGTCGGGTGCGGCAGCCG
>JAIEQO010000476.1 GCA_019747655.1 Gemmataceae bacterium
TGCTCACCCCGCTCGCGGCCGTGAGCGTCCCGGCCGACCTAACGGCCCGCACTCTGGCCCTGGCCGGGGCCCCGTGGTCGCCGGGGGTCCCCGGGGCGGTCGCCGCCCTCGCCGGGGGCACCAAGCCCGGGTGGCTGATACCGGCGGTGGCAGCCGCCGGGCTTCTCGCGGTCGGCCTCGGGGGCTGGGCCATGACGCCGACCCGGAGTGACCCGCCCGCGACGGCCGCCGCGAAGCCGGCCGACCCGCCCCCGCCAGCCGTCCAGACGCCCGGCGACCCGCTCCCGGCCCAGGCCCTCGTCCGGTTCGGCACCAGCCGCTACCGGCACGGCCCCCGGATGGAGTCGCTGGCCGTGTCGCGGGACGGCCGGTTCGCCGTGGCCACCAGCGGCGGGCACATCCACGGCACCACCCGCGGGTACGATCTGTCCGACGGCAAAGGGCTGTTCACGCTCGACGGGCCGCGGTTCGACTTTCGGTACCCGGATGCCGTGGCCGTCTCGCCGGACGGGAAGACGGTGGCGGTGAAGCTGTCGTCCAGGATCGGCCTGTACGACGCGGCGACCGGGGCCGAGGTCCGGACCCTCCAACTGAAGGAGACGAACGGCGGGACGATGACCTCCTGGATCACCTTCACCCCGGACGGGAAGGGGATCGCCTTGACCCAGGGGGAGGCGAAGGGCGTCGTCCTGGTGGACGCCGCGACCGGGGACGTGATCCGCACGTTCCCGCACACCAACGTCGTCTACGCCTGTGCGTTCTCCGCCGACGGCAAGCGGATGGCCGCCGGCGGGTACGACCAGGAGAACCGGGCCTACACCGGCCGGGTCTGGGACGTGGAGACGGGCAAGCAGCTCGCCACCTTCTCGAACGGCGACCACGCCATCCGCTCGCTGGCGATCTCGCCCGACGGCAAGACGATCGCCGGCGGCGGGGACGGCGGGCTGGCCCGGCTCTGGGAGGCCGACACCGGGAAGGAAGTCCGCGTCTTCCCCCAGGACGGCTACCGGGTCCGGAGCGTGGCCTTCTCGCCCGACGGCAAGACCCTGGCCGCGGCCGGCGACGCCATCCGCCTGTACGACCCCGCCACCGGCATCGAACGCCGCAAGATCGACCGCAAGGCGAGCCACCTCCACTACTCGGCCGACGGCCGGGTCCTGACCGCGGCCGTCGGGGGCGCCATCGTGCGGTGGGACACGAACCTGTACCTGCCGATCGAGCTGACCGAGTCCGGCGACAGCCCGGTCGATCAGGTGGCCGTCACGCCGGACGGCCGGGCCCTCCTCACCCGCGGGCAGGAGGGCGACGCCCACCTGTGGGACGCCCGGACCGGCCGGCACGAGAAGCGGCTGCCGGTCGCCTGGCAGAAGGGGGTGGCCCTCAGCCCGGACGGCCGCCGGGTCGTCTGGGCGGCGGAGGACGAGCGGATCAAGTACACCGACCCGCGGCAGCCGAACGCCATCCACACCGGCAGCCGGCTGCGGGTGTACGACCGGGAAACGGGGCAGACGGCCGACCTCGGGCCGGGGTTCGAGGGCGAGGCGTTCGTCATCGCCTTCGCCCCGGACGGGAAGTCGCTGGTCGGGCTGGGGCGGGACGGCACGGCTTGGGTCCTCGACGCCGAGACCGGGAAGGTGGTGCGGTCGTTCCGGGCGGTCGGCGAGGACCAGCAGCAGCAGTCCTGGGTCGCCTGGCGGGCCGGGCTGTCGCCGGACGGCAAGACGCTGGCGGTGTCGTACCAGCCGCGGCAGCGGGGCGGGTTCGGGCTCGGGCCGATCGCCGTCCGGCTGTGGGACGTGGCCACCGGGGCGGACCGGTTCGGGGAACTGGTGGGCCACCAGGGGTACGTCGACGCCGTCGCCTTCTCGGCCGACGGCCGGTTCCTGGTGACGGGTGACGGCGGCGCGTCGCGCGGGCCGACCGGGCTGCCCCAGGGCACCAACCTGTTCGTTTGGGACGCGGCCACCGGCAAGCGGGTGGCGCAGCTCGCGGGCGGGGCGGTCGCGGCCGCCTTCTCGCCCGATGGCCGGACGCTGGCCACGGCCGACCCGGACGGCACCATCCGCCTGTGGGAGGTAACGACCTGGGGGCAGCGGGCCGCCCTCAAGGGGCACCGCGACCGGGTCAACGACCTCCAGTTTGGGTCGGACGGCCGCCTTTACTCCGGCGGCAACGACACCACCGCCGTGGCCTGGGACGTGGGGCCGCCGCGGCCGGACGCCGGGCCGCTCGCCGACGCCTGGAAGGGGCTCGGGGACGCCGACGCGAAGGCCGCATTCGCGGCGATGGGCCGGCTGGCCGGGTCGCCGGCCGAGGCGGTCGAGCTGCTGAAGGACAAGCTGAAGCCGGCCGCCGCCCCGGACCCGGCCGCCGTGGCGAAGCTGGTCGTCGACCTCGGCAGCGACGACTTCGCCACCCGCGAGCGGGCCGAGAAGGGGTTGGCCGCGATCGGCCGGCCGGCGGCCGACCCGCTG
>JAIEQO010000714.1 GCA_019747655.1 Gemmataceae bacterium
CCAGCCGCAGCCGGAACGCCCGCCACGGCTCGGGCCCGGCCAGCGGGCCCAGGGCCGGCCCGTCGGCGTCCCACGGCCGCTGCCGCAATTCGACCCACCCGGCCCCGGCCACCGGGAGCATCAGGCTGCGGGCGTCGGCCGCCGAGTACCCCCGGGTGGCGTCGGCCACCGGGTCGACCCGGTAGACGGCGTTCGGCCGGTCGGCCCGGGCCTCGACTTTCGCCTTGTCGGCCTTCTCGCCCACCACCCGGACGACCGCCCCGTTCCGGGCGAACAGGCCGGCCGGGAACCCGATGTCACTCCCCCCGGTCGGGGCGAAGACACAGTACTCCGCCTCGACCCGGACCCCGGCCCCGGCCGCCTCGACGGCCGCCGCCGGGGCGTCCAGGGCGAACGTCGACCGGTCCAGCCGGACGGCCGCCGGCCCGGTGGCCGCCACCCCGGCCGCGGTCGGGTCCAGCCCGCTGTCAACGACCGTCACCTCGGCCCCGGCCGACACCCGCAACCCCACCCCGACCGGCCCGACCACGCACCGCTCGGCCAGCACCTTCACCCCGCCCTCGGCCGCCGACCCGATCGCAACGGCCGTCACCGACCCGGCCCGCCGGGCGGCCTCGTCGGGGAGGAAGACGCAGTCCCGGAACTCGACCCGTCCGGCGTCGGCCACCGCCAGCCCGACCGCCCCGGCCTCGCCGGCCACGACCTCGAACCACACCCCCTGGACGGTCAGCGACGGGGCCCGGACGGACAGGGTGCCGGGGCCGGGGGCGTCGCCGCCGGGCCGCACCGCCTGGGCTGCGAGCCGCACCCGGGGCGGCGTCCCCGGGCCGGCCGTCAACGTCAGCTCGGGGCCGGTATACGCGACCGGCCGGGAAAGCTTGGTGAGGTCGAAGGTCTCGCCGCCGGCCAACTCCACCTGCCTCGTTGCCGGGTCGTCGAGGGCCTGCGCGAGTTGCTCCGCCGTCCGCACCCGGATCACCCCGTCGGCCGGGGCGGCCGGCGGCGGGCCGGGCTGGACCGGCGGCACGGCCGGCGGGGGCGGGTCGTCCTTCGGCAGGGCCGCGAGGTCGTACCACGGGGGGACGGCCGGGGCCGGCGACGGGCCGGACGCCGACAGGGCCAGGACCGCCCCGACGACCACCACCACGGCCCCCGCGATCACCCACCCGGCCCGCAGCCGGGGCGGCTCGGGGAGCACCCGGGCGGCCGCCGGGACGGCCTTCACCGCCGAGTCGGTCACGGCCCCGTCGAGCGGGACCTTGTGCCGGGCGGCCACCGCCTTCAGGTCGGCGATCAGCTCCAGCGGCGTCTGGTACCGCCGGGCCGGGTCCTTGGCCATCATCCGGGACAGGACGACGGCGAGGTCGTCGGGGACGGCCGGGTTCAACTCCCGCGGGTCGAGCGGGGCCTCGTGCTGGTGGGCGTGCAGCTTCTTGGCGGCCGTCCCCTCGGGGACCGGCGGGCGGCCGGTCAGGGCGTGGTAGAAGGTGCAGCCGAGGGAGTAGATGTCGCTCCGGGCGTCGGCCCGGCGGGGGTCGAGGGCCTGCTCGGGGGAGATGTAGTCGAACGTCCCGAGGGTGACGCCGGACTGGGTGACGCCGCCGTTGACCGACCCGGCTTCCAGGTGCCGGGCCAGCCCCATGTCGACGATCTTGGCCCGGCCGTCGGGGGTGACGATCACGTTCGACGGCTTGATGTCCCGGTGGACCACACCCCGCTCGGCGGCGTGGTTCAGCCCGGCGGCGATCCCGAGCATGTACCGGACGCACTCCCCGGCCGGGAGCGGCCCGCGGCGGTCGATCAGGGCCCGCAGGGTCTGGCCCTCGACGAACTCGAAGGCGATGAAGTGGAGGTTCTGGTCCTCCCCGCAGAAGTACACCCGGGCGACGTTCTCGTGGTCGAGCCGGGCGGCGGCCCGGGCTTCCTGCTTGAAGCGGGTGACGGCCTCGGCGTCGGCCGCGGCCTCGGGGGGCAGAATCTTCAACGCCACCACCCGGCCGAGTTCCTGGTCCCGGGCCTTCAGCACCGCGGCCATCCCGCCCGACCCGACGGCCTCGATCAGCTCGAAGTGGCCGAGCCGGCGGCCGGCCAGTGACGGCGTTTCGCCCACCACATACGGGGGCGGCGGGACGGTGACGACGGACGACCCGGGGCCGTGGCGGGGCCGGTCCGGGTGGGTGATGACGGTCGGGGCATCGTCCGGGTCGGACTCGGCCAGCGGCGGGTCGTCGACCCCGGCGAGGTGGGCGGTCAGGTCGGCGGCCGACGGCACCCGCCGGCCGGGCCCGGGGCTGTTGCGGACGAGGTCGGACAGGGACGGCTTGGGGTCGTCGGGGCGGTGCGACCCGGTCGACCCGTGGGCCGGCACCGGCCCGGCGACCGGGTCGGCCGGGGGCGGGGGTTCGGCGGGGTCGGGCGGCGGGGCGCTCATGCCGGTCGCACCCGGGGCGGCGGGGGTGTTCTCCCCGCGGGGGGTCC
>JAIEQO010000663.1 GCA_019747655.1 Gemmataceae bacterium
CGCCGGGGCGTCGTCCGGGTGGACGGAGCGGAACGGGTCGCCGCCCACGAGCCCGCCCGGCGGATACCCGGTCAGCCGGGCGGCCGCCTCGCTCAGGTACACCACCCGGCCGTCCGGCCCGAGCACGCCGACGACATCGTGGGAGGCGGCCATCAGCGCCCGGAGCCGCCGGCCGTCGGCACCGGCCGGGGCGGACGGCGGCACGGGCGGGTCTTCGGACGGCGGGTCGGGCGGGCCCATCGATCATCCCGGGCGAGAGGATGGTCGAAACGGTCGGGATGGGGACGACGGTTTCAGGTTCGGGTCAGGATACCACGACCCGGCTTCGGGCCGAAGGCCGGTGCCGGGTTAACCGACAGATTTTCCGACCCCGGAACGGGATTTCGTCTCCCACATGACAGACCCCCGGCGGCTGTACGGGGATTGGCCACCGTCCGGCCCGTACAATGACCGGGGAGCCACCGGGCCGCGCAAGCCGGCATCGCGGGCGCGTTCGCCCGATGGACCCCGTTCCGGCCGGCTACGGACTCCGGACCGGCCGCGGGTTGTCGCCCCAGGAGGTTCCGCACATGATCCGCATCGCACTCTGCGGGCTGGCCCTGGCCGGGTTCGGCTCGGCCGCCCGGGCCGGCGAACTCGACCGCGAGGCCGGGGCCGCGAAGGTCACTCCGGCGCAGGCCGCCCCCGCCCCCGCCGCCGCCACCGAACTCGACCGCGAGTCGCCGGCCGACGCCCACCGCTGGCGGGGCGGGTGGGGCTACGGCGGCGGGTGGGGCGGGGGTTGGGGCTGGGGCGGCTACGGCTACCGCGGCTTCTACCGGCCGTACTACGGCGGGTGGGGCGGGGGGTGGGGCTACGGCGGCTTCTACCGGCCCGGGTTCGCCCTCTCGATCAACACCTACCCGGCCTACTACGGGTGGAACTACCCGGCCTGGGGGAACGTCAGCTACGTCGGGTTCGGCGGGTTCGGCACTAGCGGCTTCGGCGGCCCCGGCTGGTGCTGGTGATCCCGCCCCGGGCGAACCCCGAGCGTGAGCGAGGGGGTGATTGGAATCCCACCCCCTCGCTCACGCTCGGGGTTCGCCCGGGCACTTTCGCCCACTCGCCCGGACACGTCCCCATGCCCCGCACCCTGGTCCTACTCGCCGGCCTCCTCGCCGTCCCGGCGCTGGCCGCCCCGCCGGCCGGGGTCGCCCGCCCGGCCAACGCCGACGGCGTCCGCCGCCAGATCGGCCTCCTCCCCGACTACGCCGCCGTCCCCGGCCTCAAGAATGTGACCGTGGCGGTGCTCGACTCCGGCTTCGCCGGGTTCGACGGCAAGCGGCCGTACCTGCCGGGCACGGCCGTCCTGGTCGACCAGTACGACCGCGACTTCGTCCGCCGGGCCGACCTCGGCGACCCCGACTTCACCAAGCCGCTCGACCCGGCCAACCCGCACGGCCGGATCATGGCCCAACTGGTCTGGGCAATGGCCGGCGGCGACCCGGCCGGGCCGCGGTTCCTCCTGTTGAACGCCAACGGCCCGACCATGTTCCGCCGGGCGGTGAAGTACGCCGTCGAGCAGAAAGCCGATGTGATCCTCTTCAGCGGCACGTTCGAGGGGGCCGGGAACTACGACGGCCGGGGGCCGCTGGCGGCCACGGTGGACGAGGCCGTCCGGGCCGGCGTCATCTGGGTGAACGCGGCCGGGAACAGCGGCGGCCGGGTGTACGATGGGCGGCTCGCCCTCCGAGAGGACGGCTACGCGATGTTCGAGGGGACGCCGCTGCCGTCGGCCCTGCGGCTGGCCAACCGGTTCGACGAGAGCGCCGTCACCGTCACCCTGACCTGGAACGACTACCGGGACGCCGAGGACGCCGGGACCGACAAGGACCTGGACCTGATCGTCGAGGACGCGGCCGGGAAGGTGGTCGGCCAGAGCAAGCTGCGGCAGGTCCCGGCCGGCAAGGCGGCCGGCGAGGGCGAGTCGAAGAACCCCCGGGAGCGGGTCGTCCTGACCGACCTGCCGGCCGTCGCGGTGGGGTCGGAGTACCGCATCCGGGTGAAAGCGATGGGCGGGGCGTTCGGCCCGCGGGACCGGCTCCGGGTGCTGGTGACGGCCGCGAAGGACGCCCCCTTCCCCGACCCGGCGACCGGCAAGATGGTGCAGCCGGTCGAACTGCTCGACGCGACGAAGGGGGGCGAAATCTACCCGCCGGCCGACCACCCCGGGGTGCTGACCGTGGGCGACGGGTCGCGGGCGTCGTCGGTCGGCCCGACGGCCGACGGGCGGGTCAAGCCGGACGTGGTGATGCCGTCCTCGACCGCGCGGTTCTCGAACGGCGAGGAGTCGGCCGGGTCGTCGAACGCGGCGGCGTACTTCGCCGGCGTGGCGGCGGTGCTGCGGGCGAAGGAGCCGAACCTGCGGGCCGACCACCTGCGGGCGTGGGTCCGGCGGCTGGACGCCGGGCTGCCGGCGGCCCGGGCCGCGGCCCCGCCG
>JAIEQO010000988.1 GCA_019747655.1 Gemmataceae bacterium
CAACTGTACGTCATACTTTCGGGCGCGTAAAATCCGCCCCCATGAACACCCACGACCTGATCCGCGAACTCCGCGAGCCGGCCAAGACCAAAATCGTCCTGCTGGTGGCCGACGGCCTCGGCGGGCTGCCGATGGAGCCCGGCGGGAAGACCGAGCTAGAGACGGCCCGGACGCCGCATCTCGATGCTCTGGTGAAGGATGGCGTCTGCGGGCTGTCGCTGCCGGTGCTGCCCGGGATTACCCCCGGCAGCGGCCCCGGCCACCTCGGGCTCTTCGGCTACGACCCGCTCGAGTACCGGATCGGCCGGGGCATCCTCGAAGCCCTGGGCATCAACTTTCAGGTCGGCCCGAAGGACGTGGCCATCCGGGGGAACTTCTGCACCCTGGGGGCGGACGGGAAGATCACCGACCGGCGGGCCGGCCGGCCGACCAACGAGGCCAACAAGAAGGCCGTCGAGAAGCTCCGGACGGTCAAGGTGCCCGGCGTCGAGCTGTTCGTCGAGCCGGTGAAGGAGCACCGGTTCGTGCTGGTGGTCCGCGGGGACGGGCTCGGGGACGCGGTCAACGACACCGACCCGCAGCAGGTCGGGCTGGAGCCGCTGCCGGCCGGGGCGGTGGCCCCGAAGGTGGTGGCGGCGACCCCGAGCGAGCCGGACGCGGCGGCATTCCGGACGGCCACGGCGGTGAACGAGTTCGTCAAGCAGGCCCGCGAGGTGCTCAAAGATCAGGGGCCGATCAACGGCGTCACCCTGCGGGGCTTCGCCCGCTACCCGAAGATCGAGACGTTCCACGAGGTCTACGGGCTGAAGGCGGCGGCGATCGCCGTCTACCCGATGTACAAGGGGCTGGCCCGGCTGGTCGGGATGGACATCCTCGACCCCGGCGCGACCCTGCAAGGCCAGGTGGACACGCTGAAGAAGGTGTGGAAGGACTACGACTTCTTCTTCCTCCACTACAAGTACACCGACAGCACCGGCGAGGATGGCAACTTCCCCGCGAAGGTGGAGATGATCGAGGCGTTTGACGCGGTCATCCCGCAGGTCCGGGGGCTGAACCCGGACGTGCTGATCGTCACCGGCGACCACTCGACGCCGAGCAAGATGAAGTCGCACTCGTGGCACCCGGTCCCGACGGTGCTGGCCGCGAACACCTGCCGGCCGGACCGGATGGCCGAGTTCGGCGAGGAGGCGTGCCTGCGGGGCGGGCTCGGGCAGTTCGAGGCCAAGCACCTGATGCTGCTGGCGATGGCCCACGCCGGCCGGCTCGGGAAGTACGGGGCGTAAGGGGATTGGTTGTCGCCCCGGAGGTCGGGATGAGTACCGTTCTGGCGTACCAGTTCGAGATCGACCCCCACCCGGGCGGAACCACTCGGCAGGCACTGGCGGCCGTCCTCGACCGGGTGGCCGGGTGGGTCCGGGGGTGCTACGGGCCGAAGGCATCCGGCCACCTCCGGCTCCCGTTCGACGGATCCGTGCTGACCCCGGGCCCGGGGCACGAGGTCCGGACCGACCGGCAGGACGGCCCGACCCACCAGCTCGTCACGGTAGACTGGGAGTTCCCGGACGGGGTCCCGCCGAAGGGCGGGTGGCACCTCCCCGGGGCGTCCCGCGGCAAGGCGGACGACCGGCCGGCCGGCCTGAGGGGGCCGCCGGTCTGGCACTTCTCCGCGGTGTTGGCGTGCGACGGCGAGGCCGTCCAGGTCGCCTTGGTGGTCCGGAACGGGTCGGCCCGCGGGGCGCTCCAGGGGGTGAGCTCGCGGATGGCCCCGCCGAACCCCCTGCTCACCCTCCGGGACGACTTGGTCGGGGAGCTCGTCGGCCGGTGGCCGTGCCGGGTCGGGAAGGATTACCTGTTCCCGTTCCCGTACCCGGTCGGGGAGGCGGTCGCGGCCGAGTACGTCCGCCGCCGCCCGGACCTGGCCGAGGTGTTCGGCCCGCCCGGCCCGGGGGACGACACCCCGCGGTACGACGATCCGATCCGGGAGCTGCTCGACTCCTGGCTGGCCTCGCCCGACCGGATGCTGCCGGTGGTCGTGGTGGCCGAGCCGGGGGAGTTGGTCCGGGCCGAGCCGGGGGCGTTCGAGTTCTCCAACCCGGACCTGGTCCGGCAGGGCCCGCCCGGCGGGCTGACCTTACCCGAGTACCTTCACGCCCGGCTGGTCGGGCACGCCCAGGTGGCCGTCCTGGACCGGGCCGGGGCGGACCGGCTGGGCGAGCTGGTCGGGGTCGGGCGGGGGCTACCCCGGCCGGGGGTCCGCATTTACTGGCCGGGGTTCACCGCGGACAGCCCGCCGGCCCACCACCCGGTGTTCGACGCCGCCCGGCTCCGGCGGAAGGGCGACCCGGCCGCCATGACGGTCGAGGGGAGCCTGGCCCACGAGCTGTCGTACCTGAGCGGCGACTGCTACCGGGAGGGGCGGGTGATCCAGGCCGCCCGGGCCGCCCTGGTCGCCGACCGGGCCCGGGCGGCCCGGGCGGCCGCCGACCTG
>JAIEQO010000825.1 GCA_019747655.1 Gemmataceae bacterium
CTCGGCCGGAGCCTCGCCCTACCAAAAGCGGCCGCCCGGAACCTTCCGGAACAGGTTCTCAGGCCGAGCCACCGGGCGGCAACTCCGTGTGTTCGTTAACCACCCTGGTCACGAGGTTCGCATGATGTGTTGTGTCCCACTCTACCTCACCCTAACTTTGGCGGTGCCGGCCGTCCCCGCACCTGCCGCACCCGATCCCGACGACCTGTTCGCCCACTGCCGGAACGCCGACCCGCTCCCGGACGGGTTAAGGGAGGCGTACACCAAGTTCGTCAAGCTGGCGCGGGAGGGCAAGCCCGAGGATGCCTGTTTACCGGAGTCGGTCAAGATCACCGACGCCCACCGGCCCGACGGCGGCGAGCTGGGCCGGGACATCAACCTGCCGTTCCTCCAAAAACAATTCCACGCCCCCGTGGACCACTGGAGGAGTTTGCGTGATGGCTGTGTGTTCATCCGCACCGGCTCGTCGGGTATCTACTTCGTCCGGACGGCGGACAAGAAGTGGCTGATCTACCAATACTTTGACAAGCCGATCGCGTGAAGGACATACCGGTTCGTCGCGTCCGTTCCAGCTCGGGCGGGGCTGACCCGGCTACCGGTCCGCCGCTCTTCAGGAGCGATCATGTTCCCGTACCTGGGCCCGATCGTTGTTCTGCTGGGGGGCCCGGCGGCCGGCGCCGCCGGGCCGCCCGCGGCGGCCCCGACCACCGTGGGCGAGGTGTACGGCCTGCTGGGCTACAGGCCCCGGAAGTTGGGCGAGCCGCACCCGCTGTTGGTGATGGGCCCGCGGGCGTTCCCGGCCCTGGAGAGGATCATCACCGACCCGGAGACGAAGCCGCTCGCGGCCGCCAACGCCCTGGCCGTGGCCGGGGCCATCCCGGGCGGCCGGGGGCGGTTCCTGGACCTGGCGGTCGCCTGCCTGGCCCACGAGGACGGGGGGGTCCGGTGGTCGGCGGTCGAGTTCGTCGGCCGCCACGGCGGGGAGGCCGACCTGGTCCCGGTCGTCCCGCTCCTGGACGACGACGACCTGGTCGTCCGGGTGTCCGCGGCGAAGGCCCTGGAGGACGCCGGCGGGCGGCGGGCCCTGGTGGCGATGGACGGGTGGCTGCGGACGGCCGACCGCAACAGCTACCCGCCGGACGACATCGCCCGGGTGCGGAAGCACCGGGCCGCCCTGGCCGCCCGGCTGGCCCGGCAGGCCCCACCGCCGCGGGAGGCGAAGCGGTAGCCGGCCGGGGCGGTTTTCCCTTGACTCCAGCCAGCGGGATAGTAGGATACAAGTGTTCATTTTGCCCGCCGCGGCACCCGGCTGTGGCTGGGCGAGGCCGACCCGAGCGTGGCGGTATACGGGATCGGTCGGGGACCGGCGCAACCGCCGGCTTGGTCACGGGTTCAGACGAAATCGCCGGCCGACCGTGGCGGCCCCGCCGAGCCGGTCGCACGCGGAATCGCTGGGAATCTTAGGCAAACAGTTCGCATCCGGACGGCGTGAAAAAAGGGGGGGGAGGGGGTGTACCGAAACCCCCCAAAAACCCTGTGATTCCGCGGCCGAGCACGACCAGCACGGCGACACCGCCCGGATCACCCGCTCCAACGCCTCATCAACCGACCACTCTGACCCGACCATCCGGCCGATCCGGCAGAGCCGGACGAACCCGGACAACCGCACTTTGGCAATCTGCAAAATCTAGGGCATGGTAGTGTTGGCTCCGGCGTAACCCAGTTAGAGTTACCAGACCGCGAGTCCGGACCTCGTCCCCCGTCCCCCCGAGCGGCCCGCCCGGAGCCCCGCCCATGTCCCGCCCGTGGTCCGCCCGGTCGTGGTGGCAGAAGCTGTTCGCCCGGCCGGCCGGGACCGTCCGCCGCCCGCCCCGCCCCTCCGCCCGGCCGCGGCTCTGGCTACTCGAAGACCGCACCGCCCCCGCCCGGAGCATCCTGGTCGACCCGGCCGGGGCCGGGGTGTTCGATCCCGCGATCGCCGGCCCGGCCGACACCACCACCGACTACGTCGTCTCCCCGGCCGCCCTGGAGGCCGCGGCCGCCGGCGGGGCGAACCTCCTCCTGTCGGCCACCCAGACGGTCCGGTTCGCGGCCGACGTCGACCTGTCGGCGGCGGCCGGGCTGTCGGTCCGGGCCGGCACCGTCCTGACGGTCGACCCGGGGCTGGCGGTCCTGACCGGGCCCGCCGGGGTGACGCTGGAGGCGGCCGAGATCGACCTGGACGGGGGCGGGCTGGTCGGCACCGGGCCGGTCGCCCTGCGGCCGGCCGACCCGGCGGACGACATCGTCCTCGGCGGGGCGGCCAACGTCCCCGGAAAGCTGACCCTGACGGATGCCGACCTGGCGGCCCTGGGGTCCGGACTCGCCTCGGTCGCCGTCGGCCGGCCCGACGGGACGGGGGCGATCGCGGTCGCCGCCGACGTGGCCCTCACCCCCGGGCTGACGGTCGCGGGCGGGTCGCTCGCGGCCCCGGCCGGGACGACGATCACG
>JAIEQO010000451.1 GCA_019747655.1 Gemmataceae bacterium
CGCGGCGGCCGCCCCCCCGGCCCGCCGCAGCTCCTGCCCGAGTTCCGCCCGGAACAGCTCGACCTGCTGGCCGAGGAGTTCCCTGGCGTCGGCCGCGACCGTCCCGAGCAGGGAGCCCACGTCGGCGGTCGGTTCGGGGTCGGCCGGTCGCTTCGCCACGGTCGGGGCCTCCTCCCGGGGGCCGAACCGGACCGGCTCGCCGCCCCTCGGCCGACCGTGGCGAAAGCAACTGATGTGCCGCCGCTCAACTGTACCACGCCGCCGCGGGAGTCAAGCCGAAACCGGGCGGCCGCCCGCCGGCCGGTGGTAAGCTGCGACGGCCCCGTGCCTTCCCCCGCGCCGGAGCGTCCGCTACCGGACGTAGAACATCGGGGTTTGCAACTCGTTCTTCCGCATCGACACGACGTGGCCGTCGCAGAACAGGACGTTGAACGACCCGATGTGCCGGGGCTCCGGGTAGTGGTTGAGCACGTCGGTGTCGTCGACCGGCCAGGGCATCTCGGGCGGGACGCCGACCGGCATCGCCCCGTTGGTCGCGCAGATCGGGGACCGGGCGTGCTCCCAGAAGTGCATCACGTGGGCCGTGCCGTTCCCGTTGGTCACGTCGATCACCCGGGCGTGCTGCGGCCCGCCGCCGACCCCGCTGACCGCGTAGCTGAGCTGGACCTGCCGGCCGAAGGTCGGGCTGCCGGGCAGCACGTCGGTCCCCTTCGGGCAGTGGAACACCTTCCGGTTGCCCTCCACGTACGGCCAGATGTAGGTCCGGGTCGGGTCGTAGTCCGGCAAGGGGTCCTCGCCGTAGCTCACCCGGTCGTCGAACGGGGCCCAGTAGTTGCCGTTCTCCCACCCGGGCGGGAACTTCCCGTCCCGGTCCAGTGCGTAGTGGTGGACGGCCAGCCCGATCTGCTTCATGTTGTTCAGGCACTGGGTCCGGGCGGCCGCCTCCCGCACCCGCTGGACCGCGGGCAGGAGGAGGCCGATCAGGACCGCGATGATGGCGATCACCACCAGCAGCTCGATCAGCGTGAACCCCCGCCCAGGACCGCGGGCGTCCCGCCCGCTCTTCGCCAGGATGCGGGCGGGACGCCCACGCTCCGAGGGAGCGGCGATCGCCTCCAACGGCTCGATCAGCGTGAACCCCCGGTGGAGTCCGGTACGGCCGGCGGTCGGGTGGGGGACGGGGGCGGGCACGGCGGCCTCCTGCGGCGGCGACGGGACTAACCCCCCACGCTACCCGCCGGGACTGGCGGCCGCAACGGGCCGCCGGCGGAATCGCCGACGGTCGTAGCGACGGCCGCCCGGGGCCCTGGTAACGCCTCGCCCGTCGTCGGTCCGACCGGGTTCATTGGTTCGGCCGCAGGGTGTGCGGGTCGCCGAACCAAACCAACGGGCGCCGGCCGGGTCTGGGAGAGCGGCCTCACACGTCGCACGCCCGGACCGCCTGCCGGAGCCCGGCCAGCGGGTCCCGGGTCGGGATGAACTCCTGCCCGACGGACCCGGCGTACCCGACCTGGGCCAGCTTCTTGATGACGGCCGGGTAGTTGATCTCCTGGCCGTCGTCCAGCTCGCCCCGGCCGGGGACCCCGGCCGTGTGGACGTGACCGATCAGCTCCTTGACCTCGTCGATCCGGCGGATCAGGTCGCCGTGCATCACCTGGACGTGGTAGATGTCGAACAGGAGCTTGACCCGGGGCGAGCCGACCTTGCGGAGGACGTCGGCGCACAGGTCGAGGTCGTCCCCCTGGTAGCCGGGGTGGCCCTTCATCGGGTCCGACCCGTCCCGGCTGTTGAGGTGTTCGAGGCAGACGGTGACGTTCTTCCGTTCGGCGTGCCGGGCCAGCTCCTTCAGCCCCTTGACGCAGTTCCGGACGGCCTCGTCGGTCGGGATGGTGCCGCTCTTGGGGTCGTCGGGGTTCGGCCACTTGTACCCGACGAAGGTGATGACGGAGGGGAACCCGGCGTCGGCGCAGGCGTCGATCATCTTCCCGGTGCGGTCGAGGTTCTCGGCGTGGAAGGCCGGGTTGTTGAACCCCCGCATGTACGGGGCCCCGGGCATCCCGTTCGGGGCGATGGCGCAGGTCAGCCCGTGCTTCTTCAGCGTCGGCCAGTGCTCGGGGCCGATCAGCTCGACGGACGGGACGCCGAGGTCCCGGGCGACGGCGCAGGTCTTCTCGGCGTCCCACTTGTCGCCGCGGGCGTTGAAGCACCAGAACACGACGGACTGCTTGACCCGGCCGTTCTTGACGGCCTTCGGTTCGGGCTCGGCGGCGGTCATGGGGGTGGCCCCGAGGAGGGGGGAGGCGGCGGCCGCGGCGGCGGCCCGCAGGACGTGGCGGCGGTGGGGCACGGGGGTCGGGCTCCGGGGGTGCGGGGCGACCGCGAGTATACCCGGGCTGGCGGCCGGTGCAACCGGGTCGGCCACCCGAGTCGTCCCCGGTTCCCGACGGACGGGGGGGTGGCCCGAACGGACCCGGGCCGGGGCCGCCCGGGCCGGGCCTCGA
>JAIEQO010000251.1 GCA_019747655.1 Gemmataceae bacterium
CCTGCCGGGCGGCGTCGGCCGCGTCCCGCTGCCGCCGGGCCTCGACCAGCCCGAGGGTCGTCCCGACCACCCCGCCGACCAGGGCCAGCAGGACCAGCCCGGCCGCCACCACCCGTCCCTTGTTCCGCCGGACGAACTTCCGCGCCCGGTAGGCGGTCGACGCCGGCCGGGCCTGGACCGGCTCGTCGGCCAGGTACCGCTGGAGGTCGGCGGCCAGGGCCCCGGCCCCGTCGTACCGCCGGTTCCGGTCCTTCTCCAGGCACTTCATCACCACCCAGTCCAGCTCCCCCCGGACCTGCCGGGCCAGCCGGCCCGGGTCGGCCCCCCGCCGGTCGGCCACCGTCGGCCCGGCGGCTGCCGCCAGGGTACTCAACCGGGCGCTCGGCCGGGGCGGCTCGTCCTCCCGGATCATCCGCCGCAGCTCGTCGTACCCGGCCGTCCGGGCCGCCGCCGGGTCGATCGGGGTGGTCCCGGTCAGCAACTCGTAGAGCATGACCCCGAGGGCGTACACGTCCGTCCGGGTGTCCACGTCCAGCCCGCTCCCGCCGGCCTGCTCCGGGCTCATGTACAGCGGGGTGCCGACGAGCTGGGCGACGGCCGTGTACACCGTCTTGTCGGTCAGCGACTGGCCGACCGCCTTGGCGATCCCGAAGTCGATCACCTTGGCCACGGGGGCGACATCGTGGACCGCCACCAGGACGTTGCCGGGCTTCAGGTCGCGGTGGATGACGCCCTTCTGGTGGGCGTGTTGAACGGCCTGGCAGACCTGGAGGAACAGGGCCAGCCGGTCCCGGACGGGGAGCGTGTGGGCGTCGCAGTAGGCGGTGAGGGGGACGCCCCTGACCAGCTCCATCACGAAGTAAGGGCGGCCCTCCGGGGTGGTGCCGGCGTCGAACACCCTGGCGATGTTGGGATGGTCCATGAGGGCCAGGGCCTGCCGCTCGGCCTCGAACCGGGCTACCACCTGGCGGCTGTCCATACCCGGCTTGATGACCTTCAGGGCGACCTTGCGGCGGACCGGGTGTTCCTGCTCGGCCACGAACACGAGGCCCATGCCGCCCTCGCCGATCCGCTCGCGGAGCTTGTACGGGCCGATCGATGCGCCCGCGGCCGGTGCCGGGGAGTCGTCCGCGACGGGGGCGTAGGGGGTGGTCGAGTCCGGGGCCGCGGGCGGGCGTTCGAGGAAGCGGCTGGCGGCCCGGAAGTGGGCCGCGACCAGGGCCTCGGCCCGGACGCGGAGGGCGGTGTCCGGGCCGCACGCCCGGTCCAGGTAGGCGGCCCGGTCGGCCGCGTCGGCGATCTCGACGGCCTCGCACAGGATCGTGTCCAGGCCGGGCGTGGCGTTCGGCACGGGCGTACCCTCGGCGGGAGTTTGTGGCTGCGGGACAGTGCGCCGTCCGGGCCGGGAGCGGCTCACGGATTCGGGGGGGATTCCGGCGGGTCGCCGGCCGAGAGGGCGTCGAACAGCCACGCCCGGGCGGCCGTCCACCGCCGCTTGGCGGTGGCCAGCGAGACGCCCTGGCAGGCGGCCGCCTCCTCCAGGGCCAGCCCGGCGAAGTAGCGGAGCTGGACCAGCCCGGCCTTGGCCGGGTCCTCGGCGGCGAGGGCGGTGAGGGCCTCGTCCAGGGCCAGCAGGTCGTCGGCCCGGTCGGGCGGGCCGGCCGGGAGGTCGTCCAGGGTCGCCCGGCCGCGGTCGCCGCCCCGCTTGAGCCGGCCCTTCTTGCGGGCGGCCTCGACCAGGATGCGGCGCATGGCCTCGGCCGCCGCCCCGAAGAAGTGGCCCCGCGGCCGTTCCACCCGTCCGGCTGCCCCCCGCCGACCAGCCGGAGGTACGCCTCGTGGACGAGGGCGGTGGCCTGGAGGGTCTGGCCGGGCTTCTCCGCGGCCATCCGGGCCTCGGCGAGCCGCCGCAGCTCGGCGTAGACGAGCGGGAGGAGGTCGGCGGCGGCCGCGTCCAGGAGCTGGGTGACCGCGGGCATCCCCAAAGGCTACCGCCCGCCCGCCGCCGCATCAAGAGCCGCCAGCCCCGGGGAGGAAACTGATACCCGGCCCCCCGGCCGCGTCCGGCCGGCCCCGTCCCACCCCCTCGGCCGCAACCGACCTCGACCCGCCGGCCGCCGGCGGGTCTGCTGTTTCTGGAGGTATGTACACCCCACGTCTGAAGCAGAATAACTCGAATTGAAGAAAAACCGTCCGAGGAACACCACCCATGAGCCCCGCCCTGTACGACCCCCGCCCGCTCGACCAGACCGACCCCGATCCGGCCGCCCCGCCGATCGACTGGCTCTGGGACGGCTACCTGGCCCGCGGCCGGATCACCCTCCTGACCAGCACCTGGAAGGCCGGCAAGACGACCCTGGCGGCCGGGCTCCTCCGGGCCCTCGGGCCGGGGGTCCCGTTCCTCGGCCGGCCGGTCGCCGCCGGGCAGGCGGTCGTCGTGTCCGAGGAGGC
The DNA here is from genome assembly GCA_019747655.1 of Gemmataceae bacterium. GTDB lineage: Bacteria > Planctomycetota > Planctomycetia > Gemmatales > Gemmataceae > Urbifossiella. The sequence goes on from JAIEQO010000251.1 coordinate 2,452, forward strand.
CCCGGGCGACTGGGCCGCCCGCGGCCGGGACATCCCCGTCGGCCCGCACGCCCGGCTCG
>JAIEQO010000156.1 GCA_019747655.1 Gemmataceae bacterium
CGAAGAACGGGAAGGCCGTCAGCCGACCCGCGGGAGGGGGCCGCCGGGAAGCTCAACCCTGGCCGCGCGGGGTATAGACAAGCTCTCAGAAACCGCCACTGGCCCGATTGCTCTGTGGGCAGGAGCGACATCATGTGGAACATCTGCGATGGACAAGAAACCTCTGCTGGCGAAGGAAGCCGCCAACGAACTTCGGTGTAGCCAGCGACAGGTCTACGACCTCTTTGATGAAGGCCAACTCGAAGGGTATCGGATCGGGCGTGCGATCCGTATTCACGCTTGGTCCGTGACCGACTTCATGAACCGCAACTCGAACGCGAAAGTCCCGGTCATCAGCGATCCGGGGTTGGTGTTCACCAACTCGATCCCAACGATCAAGCCGCTGACCCCGGAGAACCTCAACCCGCCGCCGGTGCAGCGTCGGGCGAAGGTGCCGGTGGCGTTTGGGCTTCGCCACATGCGGCTGTGAGAACCACCTCCTCGCCCGCCACCGTGCCGATGTGCTTCAGGTGAACTTTCAGGGCTTGGGCCTTCGACGCCAAGTGCGAGTAGTGCTTGTGAATCATGACCGTCCCCCGCTGACCGAGTAAGGCGGCGGCGTGGGCGTCCGGCACCCCTTGCTCAAGAAGCTCGGTCGCATACGAGTGCCGGAACCCGTACAGGATGCCACGGCCCGACAACTTGATGCCCTTCTTCTTGAGCGTCTCCCGCAGCCCCGCCATCGCCTTTCCCCATGCCGTGTCCGTCCACGGGTTGCCCCGGCTGTTGCGGAACAGCGGCCCTTCGGGGTAGGTCTGGATCAGCTTCTTCGTGAGTGCCACCATCATGTCGTTCAGGTGGACGACCAGCGGTTCGCCGGTGGCCTCGGTCTTGTGTTCATCGAACACCCAGCACCGGGCCTGCTCGTGGAAGTGCTTGGCCGTGACGGTGGCGACGTAGATCGGCCTCGTCCCCGTGTTCCGGCACGCCACGATGAAGTCCCGTAGCGTTGGCAGGGCGTGGGCCATCATCGTCTGGTAGTCCTCGTCCGAGATCACCGACTCTTTCCCCCGGCTGATGATCGGCGGGATGGCGAGCTTCTTCGCCAGCGGGTTGTGCGTGGTGTAGCCCTGCTTCATCGACCAGTTCAGGCACGACAGCAGGCAGACCATAAAGCCCCGGATGGTGCTTTTGGACCAGCCGGGGTTCAACTTCAAGACGGCATCGACGTGGTGCGGCTTGAGGTCTTTGACGAGGACATCGCCGTTCACCTTCCCGAACGCCTCCAGGTGCAGCCGGTAGGTGTGGTAAGTCTTCGGCTTCCGGTGCCGCAGGGTCCAGTCCAGGAACTCGTCGGCCACGACCTTGAAAGGATTGGCGTCGGCGGCGGAAGTTACCCCTGAGAGGGCCATCAGGGTGTGCCACCGCTTCTCGGCCAACTTCTCCTCTGGGCCGAGGGAAACCTGCTTGCCGTGGTGCTGGACGAACCATTGTCCCCGCTCCTCCCGCCACCACGGTTTAGACTTACGAGCCGTGTGCCACCCGCCCTTTTCGCCGTAAATTGATAGTTTCCCAGCCGTCGGTGAAGTATAATTCCGTGCCGGAAGCGTGCCAATCCCGGTTGTCAGAATTCCGCAAGTTGCTGAAATGACTAGACTTGAGCAAGAAAAGACCGGCCTGGGCAACTACTTCATCGCCAACTATCCGCCGTTCTCGTTCTGGAAGCCGGCCTACCTGCCCGACGCCGAAGCCGCCCTGAACACGCCGCCCGAGCCCGGCGTCCCGCTCGGGCTGTACCTGCACATCCCGTTCTGCCGCAAGCGGTGCAAGTTCTGCTACTTCCGCGTCTACACCGATAAGAACGCCCGGGACATCGAGACGTACCTCGACGTGCTGGTCAAGGAAGTCGAGTTGCTGAGCCGGACGGCCTGCGTCGGCGGCCGGCCGCTTGACTACGTCTACTTCGGCGGCGGCACCCCGTCGTACCTGAGTGCGTCGCAGCTCGACGGCCTGATGACCCGCCTCCGGCAGATCATGCCGTGGGACGCGGCCCGCGAGGTGACCTTCGAGTGCGAGCCGGGGACGCTCCAGAAGCACAAGCTGGAGACACTGCGACGGCAGGGCGTCACCCGGCTGAGCCTCGGGGTCGAGAACTTCAAGCCGGAGATCCTCCAGTACAACGGCCGGGCCCACCTGGAAGAAGAAATCTACCGGGCGTTCGGCTGGGCCCGGGACCTCGGCTTCCCGCAGATCAACCTCGACCTGATCGCCGGGATGGTCGGCGAGGACTGGGACAACTGGCGGCGGTGCGTGGCCAAGACGATCGAGTTGGCCCCGGACTGCGTCACCGTCTACCAGATGGAGCTGCCGTACAACACGGTCTTCTCGAAGGAGCTGAAGGTCATCGGCAACGACGAGCCGGGGCTGGCGGTGGCCGACTGGCCGACCAAGCGGGCTTGGGTCCGGTACGCCTTCGACGAGTTCGAGAAGGCCGGGTACACGGTGTCGAGCGCGACGACGGTGGTGAAGGACCCGGCC
>JAIEQO010000784.1 GCA_019747655.1 Gemmataceae bacterium
CAGCCGCCGGCCGGGCCGGCCGCGCCCGGCGGCCCGCCGTCGGCGTTCGACCCCGAACCCGGCACCCTCGGTCCGGCCCCGGCCCCGGCCGACCGGAACGTCGACCCGGTCGGCCGGCTGTTCCCGCAGGACGGCCGGCTCCGGGTCCGCGGGTGGCTGGACGGCGGCGGCATCTACAACACGGCCAACCCGAACAGCCGGTTCAACGGCCCGTACAACGCCGTCGACCGGAACCAGGAGCCGATGTTCAACCAGGCCTACGGGGTGTTCGAGTACGTCCTCCCGACCGACGGGTCGGCCGGCCTCGGGGCCCGGCTCGACCTGCTGTACGGGAACGACTTCCTGCTCGCCCAGTCCCCCGGGTTCGAGGTCGGCCCGGCCGGGCAGCCGAAGTGGAACGGGACGTACTACGGGCTGGCCCTGCCCCAGGCTTACGTCCAGGCCGGGACCGAGGCCCTGTCGGTCAAGCTCGGCCACTTCTACACGGTGGTCGGGTACGAGGGCGTCCCGGCCGACGGCAACTTCTTCTACACCCACAGCTACAGCTACATGTTCGCCGGCCCGTTCACCCAGTGGGGCGGGCTGCTGACCGCCAAGCCGTCCGACCGCTGGCAGGTCGACGCCGGGCTGGTGAACGGCTGGAACGCCCTGGACGGCGTGTTCGACGCGGCCAACTTCCTCGGCCGGGTCAAGTACACCCCCGAGAGCCGGCAGTGGTGGGCGTCGGCCGCGGTCATCACCGGGGACCAGCCGAACAACGTCGCCGGCCTCCCCGGCATCCCCAGCGACCCGTCGAACCGGACCCGGTACAGCGCCATCCTCGGGCTCACCCCCGGCGGGCCGGGCGGGCCCTGGGAGTACGTCTTCCACTACTTCCAGGGGTTCCAGGCCAACGGGACGGCGGCCGGGACGACCGCCCTGTGGTACGGGATCGACCAGTACCTGTTCTGCCGGGTCTCCGACAAGCTCCGGCTCGGGGCCCGGTTCGAGTGGATGCGGGACGAGGACGGGACCCGGGTCGGGCTGAACCGGGCCCCGAACCCGAACAAGCCGCCGCTCCCGGGGAACTACTTCTCGCTCACCACCGGGTTCAACTACAACCCGTGCCCGAACGTGACGATCCGCCCGGAGATCCGTTGGGACTTCACCAGCGACACCGTCGGCAACCCGTTCAACGACGGCCGCAGCCAACAACAGCTCCTGCTCGGGGCCGACCTCATCGTCCGGTTCTGACCGGCCCCCGGGCGGCCCGCGGCCGCCCCGGGCGGAACCCGGGCTTTTTCCTCGCGCCGGATTTTGGCCACCCCTGCCGGCCGCCCCGGATGTCCTCCTCGTCCCGGCCAACCCAACCGACAACCCGGCCGGGGCGTCACCGAGGAGGTCATCCGATGTTCGCGCATAAGCTGCTGCCGCTCCTGACCGCGGCCGCCGTCGCCGCCGGGGTGCTGGCCGTCGGGGGCCGGGCGACGGCCCAGCCGCCCCGCCAGTTCGGGCGGATGGGGGGGCCGTACACCGGCTTCAAGCCGGCCCCGTACTTCGCCCCGAACCCGGTCTTCGTCCCGAAGCCGGTGTTCGTGACGAGGCCGTACTTCCCGCCGGTCGTCACCCCGTTCCCGGCGTTCGGGTACAGGTCGTCGGTCTTCGCCCCGCCGTACCTCCCGCCGGTCACCCCGGCGTACCCGGTCTGGGGCTACAGGCCGCCGATCACCACCCCGTACTGGGCCGGCTCCCCGGTCATCCCGGCCGCCGGGTTCGGGTGGACGCCGTCGTACTGGTTCGGGTGGTAGCCGGCCGGTCGCACCCTCGTCGGGTGGGTCGGGCGGGCCGTCCGCGGCCGGCGACACCCTACCACGCCTCCCGCCGTGGCGGGGCGTCACGGCCCGGGCGGTCCGCCCGGCCCACCCGTCGAACCCCTTCGCCCGAACTCGAGCTTTTTTCTCGCGTCTCAGGCAGACCTCGCTCCGGCCCGCGGGCCGGGCGTGGAGCCGCCCGCGGCAGCCGCACCCCGGTCGACCGGGCCGAGAAGGTCCGACGCCTGCCCGACGTGGGCTACCCGGACGCCCCGTTCGTGCGGCTGGTGTGCGACAACCCGAACACCCGCGGGGTCGCGTCGCTGTACGAGGCGGTCCCGGCGGCGGGGGCGGGCCGGCCGGCCGGGCGACTGGGTGTCGTCCGTACCCCATGGAACGGCAGTCGGCGGAACGAGGCCGAAACCGGGATCGGCGTCCGGACCGAGCGGTGCCTGGGCCGAACGACGAGGGCCGTCGGCGGTTCAACCGACCACGATCCCGTCGAGGAACCCGGGGTCGAAGGCGAAGAACGACTCCTCCTCGGCGAGGTCGGCCGCGTCGACCTGCCGGACCCGCGGGCCGCCGCCCGGCCCGGGGGCGACGACGAGGTCGTCCCGGCCGTCGTCGTCGGTCGTCACCCCGGCCCGCACCCCGCCGCGGGACGACGGGTCGAAGACCGCGGCCGTCAGCCGGTCGGCCCCGGTGGCGAAGTCCCAGGCCCGGACGACC
>JAIEQO010001027.1 GCA_019747655.1 Gemmataceae bacterium
GGCCTTCGCCGACCGCGACCGGGAGACCGACTTCCTTCGGGTGATGGCCGCCGCTGAGGTGCTCGACGCGGCCGACAGGGCGTGCCTGCTGGCCCGCGGCGGGCGGCTCACCGAGGCCCTGATGGTGGCCGACGACGCGGCCCGGCCGCGGGTCCTGGCCCACGCCGCCGACCGGGCCGTGCGGGTCCGGTCGAAGGACCTCCTGCCGGACGACCTGCACGCCGGGTTCGACGCGGTGACGGCCGCCTTCCGGCTCCACGAGGCCGGCGACGCCGACGCCGCCCGGGCATCGCTCGAAGCGGTCGGCCTGCGGTCGCCGTTCCTCGACTGGAAGCTCCTGCTCCGCGGGCTGTTGGCCCACGCCGCCGGGGACGACGGCCGAGCCGCCGAGAACTTCGCCCGGCTCGACCCCGCCCGGCTGCCGGCCCGGCTCGCCGACCCGATCCGGGCCGCCCTCGACCCGGCGTTCAAGGCGGCCCACCCGGACGGGGCCGCCCTGCTCGGCCGGTACGCCCAACTGACCGCCGACCCGACCGTCGACAAGCTGCGGGCGGTGGCGAAGGAACTCGGCCGGGACAAGCCGCTCGGGCCGGCGTTCAAGGCGGCCGAGGCGGCCCTGCCGCACCTCTGGGAGGTCGCCCCGGACCTGGTCCCGCGGCTGGCCGAGGCGTTCTACCAGGCCCTCGCCGGGCACGGCGAGCCGGCCGACCTGCCCCGCTACCGGAAGCTGTTCGGGGAGCCGCCGGACGACCCGTACTTCCACAAGCTGCTGGCCCTGGTCGGCGAGCAGGTCGGCGACCCGGCCGGGGTCCACGCCCACTGGCTGAAGTACGACGCCTGGCTGGCGGCGGGTCCGCCCGGGTGGCCGGCCGACCTGCTCGCCCGCGCCCGGGCCGAGGTGTGGGACCGGCTCGGGGAGAACGCCCGGAGGGCCGGGGACGGCGACGACCCGGACCCGATGCTCGGGTTCTTCGCCCCGCCCCGGCGGCGGAAGCCGAAGCCGCCCGACCCGCCGGCCGAGGTGTGCTTCCGCCGGGCCGCCGACCTCGCCCCGGACTGGCCCGACCCCGGGCGGAAGCTGTTCGACGCCCTGGCCGCCGCGAACAAGCCGGCCGACGCCGAGGCGGCCGCCCGGGCGCTGCTGGCCCGCCGGCCGGACGACCTGCCGACCCTGGTGGCCCTGGCCGGGATGGTCCAGCGGCAGGGGCGGCCGGCCGATGCCGTCGAGTTGTGGCTGCGGGCCCTGGCCGTCCACCCGCTCGACCCGGCGGTCCGGTTCCGGGCGGCGGCGGCGGTCCTGGCCGAGGCCCGCCACGAGGGGGCCGGGGCGAAGAAGGCCGGCGGGACGGCGATGGGTCTGCTCGACCGGCACCGGGCGTTGCTCGACGACCAAACCCCGGCGGCCCTGTACGCTCTGCGGTCGGTGCTGCTCACCAAGATGGGGAAGGCCGACGACGCCGCGGCCGAGCGGGCAAGGGCGCTGGGCGTCCCGGGCGGCCGGGTGGGGGCGGCGTACCGGGTGATGGTCGATTCGCTCCTGCTCAAGCTGAAGCCGGCCGACAAGCGGACGGCCGACGCCCTGTTCGCGGAGGAGCTGGCCAAGCCGCCGACGCCCTGGGAAGTCAACCAACTGATCGCCGCCTACGACTCGTACCACGTCGACGGGGTCAGCTTCCGCGGCCAGAAGGGGTACGACAAGAAGGTGCTGGACCAGGTGGCCCGGTGCGCCGACGCGGCCGCCCCGCCGGAGGAGTTCGACCGGCTCTGCCAGCAGCTCCTGCTCAAGCACGAGTGGAAGCACGCGAAGAAGCTGGCCGACGCCCTGATCGTCCGGTTCCCGGACGACCCGACGTTCCACGTCGCCCGGGCCGAGGCCGGGCTCGGGCTGGGCGAGCGGGCGTATTATGTCGAGAACCGGCTGCGGCGGGCGAAGGGGCTGGCCGAGCGGTCGGCCGACCCCCGCCACCGGGCCGTGCTGGGGCGGATCGACCGGCTGCTCAAGGAGGTCGCCCCGCCGCTCGACCTGTTCGAGGCGTTCTTCGGGCGGTAAGGGGGAGCACAGGCAGGAGTGCCTGTGCCACCAGAGGTAGGGTTTTGGTGGCACAGGCACTCCTGCCTGTGCGGGTGAATGCCATGCTTGACCCCTACGCGGTCCTCGGGGTGCCGGCGGACGCCGACGACGGGGCGATCCGGCGGCGGTATCTGGAGCTGGCCCGGACGTTCCCGCCGGAGCAGCACCCGGCCCGGTTCGCGGCCGTCCGGGCGGCCTACGAGCAGGTCAAGGACGTGGGGGCCCGGGCCCGGCACCGGCTGTTCGGGGGCGGGAAGGGCGACCCGGTCGGGGCGGTGGTCGAGGAGGCGGCATGTCGGACCCCCAGGCGGCGGATCGGGCTGGCGGCCCTGCTGGCGGCCTTGCCGCCCTGACGCCCGCGGCCGTCGAGGGGCTGGTCGCCGAGTTCCGGGGGTGGCTGGATTCGGCGAGCGGGGGGCGGGGGCCCCCCCGGTGCGCGACCAAACCGGGGGCT
>JAIEQO010000223.1 GCA_019747655.1 Gemmataceae bacterium
CAGACGACGCAAGCCGACTGCCGACGAAGTTTCCGCTCGCGGACCCGGCCCCGCGCGGCCCATAATCGGGGTGGCCGCCCTGCTGCGACTCGCCGCCTGGATCGACGCCCGCCGGTCGGCGGCCCTCCACGGAGGAGCACCATGCGACGCACCCGAACCGCCCCCGCCCCCCCCCGCGCCCGCCCGCCCCGGTCCCGCCGCCCCGGTTGAACCACCTGTGGCTGGCCCTGCCGGCCGACCACCGGCGACAGGCGCTGCGGGTGCTCGGCCGCGTCGTCGCCCGGCAACTGACGGCACCCCCGACGCCGCGGGAGGTGCCGCATGACCGGACCTAACGGGGCCGCCGCCCGGCGGCCGGCCAAGATCCGCGACCGCCACCTGGACCGGCTGGCCGTCGTCTACGTCCGCCAGTCCAGCCCGCACCAGGTGCTCGACCACCGGGAGTCGCGGGAGCGGCAGTACGCCCTGGCCGGCCACGCCGCCGGCCTGGGGTGGCCGGCCGACCGGGTGCTTGTCATCGACGAGGACCAGGGGCAGAGCGGGAAGTCGGCCGAGCAGCGGCTCGGGTTCCAGCGGCTGCTGGCCGAGGTCACCCTGGGCCACGTCGGGCTGGTCCTCGGGCTGGAGATGTCCCGGCTGGCCCGGTCGTGCAAGGACTGGCACCACCTGCTGGAGGTGTGCGGGGTGTTCGGCACCCTGCTGGCCGACCAGGACGGGGTGTACGACCCGAACGACACCAACGACCGGCTGCTGCTCGGGCTGAAGGGGACCATGAGCGAGGTCGAGCTGATCACCATGCGGAACCGCCTGGACCGCGGCAAGCGGAACAAGGCCGAGCGGGGCGAGCTGTTCTTCAAGCTGCCGTTCGGGTACGCCAAGGCGCCGGCCGGCGAAGTCGTGCTGGACCCGGACGAGCAGGCGCGGGCGGTGGTCCGGCTGATCTTCGACACGTTCGACCAGGTGGGCACCCTGTACGGCCTGTTCCGCTACCTCCTCCGGCACGGCATCCGGGTGGGCATGCGGGAGCAGGACGGGCCGCGGCGGGGGGAGCTGGTGTGGCGGCGGCCGGCCCTGCCGACCCTCAACCAGATGCTCCACAACCCGACCTATGCCGGGGCCTACGCCTACGGCCGGCGGCCGGCCCCGACCGAGCGGGCCGCCGCCGGCCGGCCGCGACAGCGGTGGCTGCCGATGGCCGACTGGGCGGTCCTCCGGCGGGACCGCCTGCCGGCGTACATCACCTGGGACCGGTATCTGGCGAACCAGCAGCGGTTGACCCGGAATCGCTCCGGGCCGGGGTCGCCCGGGACGCCCCGGGGCGGGGCGGCGGTGCTCGCCGGGCTGCTGGTGTGCGGCACCTGCGGGCACCGGCTGCGGGCCGCCTACCGGACGAAGTCGACCGCCTACTACAGCTGCGACCGGCACCTGCACCAGGGCACCCCGCAGGCGTGCTACGGCCTCCCGGCCGTCGTCATCGACGACCTGGTGGCCGGCCAGGTGCTGCGGGCGTTGGAGCCGGCGGCGGTGGACCTGAGCCTGGCCGCCGTGGCCGACATCGAGGGCGAGCGGGCGCGACTGCACCGGCACTGGACGCAGCAGGTGGAGCGGGCCCGGTACGAGGCCGAGCGGGCGGCCCGGCAGTACCACGCGGTCGAGCCGGAGAACCGGCTGGTGGCACGGGCGTTGGAACGGCAGTGGGAGGAGGCCTTGGGCCGGCAGCGGGCGGCGGAAGACGAGTACGACCGCTTCCTCCGCGACCAACCGCTGCGGCTGACCGCCGCCGCGTGCGACCGCATCCGGGCGCTGGCCGCCGACCTGCCGGCGGTGTGGGCGGCCCCCGCGACCACGCCCGCCGACCGCAAGGAGGTCGTCCGCCTGCTGGTCGAGCGGGTGGTCGTCCACGTCCGCCGGGACAGCGAGTACGTGACCGCGGCCATCCACTGGCGGGGTGCCACGGCCACCGAGCACGAGGTCGTTCGCCCGGTCCTGCGGTACGAGCAGCTCCGGGGCTACCACCGGCTGGTGGCCCGGATGGCCGAACTGCGGCGGGCGGGGCACACGGCCGTCCGGATCGCGGCCGCGCTGAACGCCGAGGGCTTCCGGACCCCGAAGGTGCGGGGGGACTTCTCCAAGGAGCTGGTGCGGAAGCTGCTCGCCCGGCGCGGGCTGGCGGCGGACGAGACGGCGGCCGGGCCGCTCGCCCGGGACGAGTGGCGGCTGCCGGACCTGGCCCGGGAACTCCGGGTGCCGGACGGGAAGCTGCGGGCGTGGGCGGTCCGGGGGTGGGCGCGGGCCCGGCGAACGGCCGGACTCGGGCTGTGGGTCGTCTGGGCCGACGGGCCCGAGCGGGATCGGCTCCGGCGGCTGAAGGCGCACTCGAGGCGGGGTGTGGTGTCGTACCCGGCCGACCTGACCACACCGGAGCCGCGGGGGGATGACGCGAACCGTCCCGTCGGCCGCCTCAAGCGGACCGCACCTGAGGGTCGACGACCCGTGAAGACGGAGGCACCATGACTACCGGTTCCA
>JAIEQO010000078.1 GCA_019747655.1 Gemmataceae bacterium
CCGACCCACCCGAGCAGGCCCCGGGTGTTCAGGGATTGCGACTCGTCCACGGCGTCCCCCGGGTTGCGGGTCGACCGCCCGCGGCCAGTATACCCGCAACCCGGGGGCGGGGGCAGCCCGCCCCGGCCGGGCCGGGCGGTCAGTCCCGCCGGTCGCCCTCGGCCGGGTTCAGATCGCCCACGTAGTCGTAGGAGACTACGAACAGGGTGCCGAACCTGGTGACCTCCCCGCGGCGCGTCCCGAAGAACACGTCCCGGCCGGTTCCGCCGAACAGGTAGTCCGTCCCGTACCCGCCGTCCAGGGCGTCGTTCCCGGCCCCGCCGTCCAGGGTGTCGGCCCCGTCCCCGCCGTCGAGCAAGTCGTCGCCGACCTGGCCGTTCAGGTAGTCGTTCCCGGCCTCACCGTAGAGCAGGTCGTCGTCCGCCTGGCCGGGGGCGAGCACCCCGGTGTCGGCCCCGCCGTCCCGGCCCCACAGGTAGTCCGTCCCGTCACCCCCGCGGAGGATGTCGTTCCCGGCCCCCCCGACCAGGGTGTTGGTGCCGGCTGCGACCCACAGGGAGTCGTTCCCGGTCCCCCCGAACAGCAGGTCGTTACCCCGCTCATTGGCCTCATTGCCTAGAATGAACTGAAGGGACCGGGGATCGACCGAGAACCCGTACAGGGTGTCGTTCCCGGCCCCGCCGTCCAGGGTGTCGGCCCCGGCCCCGCCGCTGAGCGTGTCGTCGCCGACCTGGCCGTTCAGGTAGTCGTTGCCCCACCAGCCGATGAGCCGGTCGTCGTCGGCCTCCGCGGCGGCCAGGACCCCGGTGTCGGCCCCGCCGTCCCGGCCCCACAGGTAGTCCGTCCCGAACCCGCCGCGGAGGGTGTCGTTCCCGGCCCCCCCGACCAGGGTGTTGGTGCCGTCTTCGACCCACAGGAAGTCGTTCCCGTCCCCCCCGAACATCAGGGCGCCCCGGGTGGAGCCCTCGTCCCCGAGCAGGAAGTCGTTCCCGGCCTCCCCGTACAGGGTGTCGCTCCCGTTCCCCCCCCACCCGCCGTTGAGGGTGTCGTTCCCGGCCCCCCCCCACTCGCCGTTGAGGGTGTCGTTCCCGGCCCCCCCGCGGAGGACGTCGCCGCCCGCCCCGCCGGTGACGGAGTCGTCCCCGTCGCCGCCGGAGAGGCTGTCGTTCCCGGCCCCGCTGTTGAGCATGTCGTCGCCGACCTGGCCGTTCAGGTAGTCGTTCCCGGCCTCACCGTAGAGCAGGTCGTCGTCCGCCTGGCCGGGGGCGAGCACCCCGGTGTCGGCCCCGCCGTCCCGGCCCCACAGGTAGTCGTCCCCGTCACCCCCGCGGAGGGTGTCGTTCCCGGCCCCGCCGACCAGGGTGTCGGCCCCGGCCCCGCCGACCAGGGTGTCGTCCCCGGCCCCCCCGAACAGTAGGTCGTTACCCACCTCATCGATCGGATAGGACCAGGTCCCGGCCCCGCCCAACAGGGTGTCGTTCCCGGCCCCGCCGTCCAGGGTGTCGGCCCCGGCCCCGCCGATGAGCTGGTCGTCGCCGACCTGGCCGTTCAGGTAGTCGTTCCCGGCCTCACCGTAGAGCAGGTCGTCGTCCGCCTGGCCGGGGGCGAGCACCCCGGTGTCGGCCCCGCCGTCCCGGCCCCACAGGTAGTCGTCCCCGTCACCCCCGCGGAGGGTGTCGTTCCCGGCCCCGCCGACCAGGGTGTCGGCCCCGGCCCCGCCGACCAGGGTGTCGGCCCCGGCCCCGCCGAAGAGCAGGTCGTCGTCCCGTTCGGCCGGAACGTACAGGGGGTATTTGGAGTACCCGTACAGGGCGTCGTTCCCGGCCCCCCCGACCAGGGTGTCGCTCCCGGCCCCGCCGGTCACGGTGGCCGGGGCGGACAGGGCCCCGGACAGGTCGACCCGGTCGTTCCCGTCCCCGCCGTCGACCGCGACCGACCCGAGCACCCCGGCCCAGGGGTTCGGGACCCAGGCCGCCCCGACCCAGACCGTCGGGGACCGGACGAGGGTGAAGGCGTCGTTCCCGCCGCCCAGGTCGACCCGGACCGACCGGACCAGCCCGGACGGGATCAGGGTCCCGGCGGGGGCCCCGTTCACCGTGACCGAGGACACCCCGCCGAGGTCGAAGCCGGCCCCGAGGGCGGGCCGCTCCCGGAGGCTGACCGCGTTGTCCGCGGCGTCGCCGGTGATGGTGAGCAGGCCGGTGGCGGTGACCAGGCTGGCGGTCACGGCCGGCAGGTCCCGGCGGTCGAGGGCCTCGAGCCCCAGCCGGGTGCGGGTCGTCGGGGTGGCGGCGAAGCGGGTCATGGTCGTCTCGGGTTCGGGTGGCGGGCGGGGGTGGGCCGAGCGGCCCCCCTTCCTCCAGCGGGAGCCGGCCCCGGAACACGACACGGAATCCGGAAAAAATGTCGGCCGCCCCGGTCAGCCCGGCCCGACCCCCACCCGCAGCTTCACCGTCGCCCCCTCCAGCCACCGCTGGACGGTCCGGACGGACACCCCGAACAGGTCGGCGATCTTCTGCTGGCCCCAG
>JAIEQO010000075.1 GCA_019747655.1 Gemmataceae bacterium
GGGCCTCCGCGAGCTGTGTACCCGGCTCGACCGGGTGCTGATCTTCGACGAGGTCATCACCGGGTTCCGGGTCGCCCCGGGCGGGGCCCAGGAGCATACCGGCGTCACCCCGGACCTCACGTCGCTGGCCAAAATCCTGGCCGGCGGGCTGCCCGGCGGGTGTCTCGCCGGGCGGGCCGACCTGCTGGCCCACATCGAGCCCCGGCCGGGCAAGCCGAAGATGAAGCACCCGGGGACGTACAACGCCAACCCGTTGTCGGCCGCGGCCGGGGTGGCGGCCCTGTCCCGGGTGGCGACCGGCGAGCCGTGCCGGGCCGCGAACGCCGCCGCCCGTCGGCTCCGGGACGGGCTGAACGCCCTGTTCGCCGAGCGGGGCTGGCCGCTGGTGGCCTACGGCGACTTCTCGATGGTCCGGGTGGTGCCGGGGTACGACGGCCCACGGCCCGGCCCGTCTGCCGGAGATGCCGACGGGTTCATCCCCTACGGCGGCGACCTCCACCGGCTCGACGGGCCACGGGACCCCCGCCCGGCCCACGCCATGCGGCAGGCCATGCTGTTGAACGGCGTCGACCTGTGGGGGTTCGCCGGGATGACGAGCTGCGAGCACACCCCCGAGGTGATCGACGCCACCGTGGCGGCGTTCGGGCGGGCGGTCGAGCTGGTCCGGGCCGAGGGGCTGGTCTGACGGGTCGGCTCGGGTGGCCGGGACCGATGCACCTCCGAAAGCCCGGAACCCCGGCCTGGGACCGCGGGCGTCCCGCCCGCTCTTCGAGCCGCCAAGAGGCGGGCGGGACGCCCGCGGTCCCAGGATGGCCGCCGTCCCGAACAACCTTCCCCCTCCATCCGCCCGTACACAACCTTCTCATCCTTTCTCATCTTCATCCGCTTCCGACTTCCGGCTCAAGTTGCCCATTCCCGCGGACGATACCGCCCCCACAACCGGCCGGGTCGCCCGACCCGGGGCGGCCTCGCACCGCCCGCCGGGCCTGACGGTAGGGGGACCGATGAGCGCAGCGGATTCCGCCCGGCCCGGGCTGCCGCCCGAGGTCGTGGTGTACGGCGTCGCCGGGTACACGTTGCCCCTGCTGGCCGTCCTCCGGGAGACCGGGGTGCGGGTCCGGTGCGTGGTCGACCAGCAGCCGGAGGCCGACCCGGGGACGCCGCCCGGGTTCGACCCGTACCCGGTCCGGGCCGGGGTCGGGTGCCAGGCCGTCCCGATCGCCCCGGCCGACGAGTTCTTCGCCGAGGCCCGATCCGGCGGCTGCCCGGTCCCGGTCATCGCCGCCAGTATCGAGAGCGAGTACCACCAGCGGCCGGAGGACGACCCGTTCCGGCGGGCGGCCGACGCCGTCCGGGACGGGACCGGCGGGGCCGTGACCCTGTGGCACCCGGCGTCGCTGGTCGGCACGCTGCCGATCCCGCCGGTCCCCGGCCGGTTCGCCCTGATCGCCTACCCGGGGTCGGGGAACGTGCTGGCCCTGAACATCCTCGGCGAGCTGGCCGCCCGGGCGGCCGGGCCGATGCCGGAGACGGCCCGGTGGGCGTCCGGGTTCGTCGAGCACCTGTTCGTCACCACCTCGAACCTGTTCCGGGCCCGGCTGGCCGGGCTGGGCGTCACCGAGTTCGGGTTCAACACGGCCGAGCTGCCGACGATGGCCGTCGGGCTGGCCCTGCCCGGGGGCGGGCAGGCGGTCGTCCGGAACGTCCCGAGCAACCGCCACCACGCCCAGTTCGCCTACCACTCCCACGCCACCCCGTCCGGGTGGGCGGCGGCCGAGTTCGCCCGGCTCGGGGCCCCGGTGTTCGTGGTCGTCCGCCACCCGTTCGAGACGGTCCTGTCGCTGGCGTCGAAGTTCCGCCGGCCGCCCGGCCCGGTCCTGGACGACCCGGCCTGGGTCGGGCACGAGGCCCGGGAGATGGCCGAGTGGTACCGCCGGCTGGCCGCCCACGGCGGGGACGCCACCGTCGTCCGGTACGAGGACCTGGTGGCCCGGGACCCGCGGCCGGTCCGGGCGATGGCCGGGCGGTTGGGGGTGCCGGTGGACGACGCCGAGGCCGGCCGGCTGTACGACCGGTTCCTGAACCGGAACCTGTCGGACGCCCAGCAGGGGCACTTCCACCGGGGCGGGAACGACAAGTGGCGGGGGCACTTCGGCCGGCGGCACCGGGACCCGTTCCGCCGGGCCGGGCTGCGGCCGGTGTTCGACCGGTGGGGGTACGACGGGCTGGACGCGGTCGGCGACCCGCCGGCCCGGGAGGACGGCCCGGCGGAGGCCTTCCCGGTGCAGAAGATGGGGGCGGTGGCGATGGCCTACTGGCGGCGGCCGGAGTACGAGGTGCTGCCCGGCCCGATCCCCTACGAACTCCGGTCGACCTGCCCGGGGGCGGCGGCCGCCCTGCGGGGGGTGCTGCTCGGGGACGAACTCCGGGAGTTGCTGAACGCCGGCGGGGTCGGCCCGGAGCCGCCGCCGTGGGCCGGGCGGGTGGACTGGGACGAGGTGGCCCGGGCGACGGTCCGGGGGCCGGCCGGGCG
>JAIEQO010000176.1 GCA_019747655.1 Gemmataceae bacterium
GGGGCGTGGGGTCCCGGTTCTTCGCCCTCTCCCGCAAGGGGAGAGGGCGAAGAACCGGGACCCCACGCCCCCCCGCTCGCCGGGTGCGATCAGAAGTCCCCGACCACCTCGTTGCCGGCCGGGGTGACGAGGGCCCAGAACACCTCGGGCGCGACGCCGGGCCGGATGGTCCGGACGCTGCCGTCGAACAGGGCCACCGGCAGCCCGCCCGAGAACGGCGTCTGCGGAATCCGCATGTCGGCCTCGTGCGGCTTCGGCTTGACCTGGAACGCCAGCCCGGGCACCGACGGCCGGGTGACCGCCGGGTCTCCCTCGGTGATCGGGACTACGTCTCCGTACCCGGCATCGGCGAACGACGGCCGCCGCTCCCCGAGATTGTTGAGCGGGTACGGCGGGAACGGGGACGGGAGCGCCGCGTTCGAGTTCCCGTAGGCCAACCACGACCGCGGCAACGGCCGATCCGAATCTGTCGCGGGCATCAATCCCTGCCGGAACGTCTCGCCGTAGTGTTCGGCGAAGGCGATCGTCTGGCTCGTCCCGTCGGTGTACGACGCCGGGAACTTCGGCGGGCCGATGAACGCGGCCATGTTGAAGGCATAGCTCGTCGGCCCGCCGTACAGGTATACCCGCTGCCCGGTCCCGCCGTCCTCGTACGTCGGGTAGGTGTCCCAGTTCGACGGGTCGGCGGGGCTAACGAAGTACGGCTTCCGGCCCGAGATGCTGGGGGGGGTGGACGCCGGGGGACCGTCGATCACGTATGCGGCGAGCAGATGCGGGCTGCCTTGGGGTCGAATCCGCTCGTCCGTCTCGTTCTTCTCGTCTTGGGTCTTCGGGTCCGGCTTGAGAAACCCGCCCACATAATCGGGGTACCCCGGCGCCCCCTGGTGAAGCGCCAGGGTAATCTGCTTGAGGTTGTTCTTCGACTTCGCCAGGGCGGCTGCTTCGCGAACCTTCTGGACGGCCGGAAGTAGTAGACCGACCAGTAGAGCGAGGATGGCGATAACGATTAGCAGCTCGATCAGGCTAACTCCTGCCCGCGCTCGCATCGTAACCTCCTCACGTATCGCTGTCTGACGGAGCGGAACCAGTCAGCGGCCCGTGGGCTCGCTCGACTATGGGAATGAAGCGTACTGTTCCGCGACTTGGTCCCAGCCGAAGGGGAAGCCCGTGAACTTCTCGAGTCGGGCCCGGACGAAGGCGTTCACCGGCGGTTGACCGCCGAAGAGGTTGGCGTTTTGCTGCGCCCAGTTGGCGGGGCCGCCGTTCGCGGGAGCCGTCACCGCGGTCACCGCGCCGTTGGCGAACGGGGTGAAGGTCCCACCCGCGATCGTCCCGTAGTCCGTGACGACCCGGTATGCCGGCTGGTTCTGGGCAGCCGGAACGCTGAACTTGCCGGACGGCAGGACTGAGTACTGTTGGGCGCCCTGCACAAAATTCGGCGCGACCGTGATGAAGTAGGCTCCCTGACTCACGGAGCCGGTCAGAAGCGTAACCATGACCGCCACGGCGGTCAACCGTAAGTGGCGCAACACGCTCTGTCCTCCCGGGCGACTGGTGCTCGTCGAGATGGGCGACCGGGGCGACGGGAAGTGGCAGCGGGTGGGATTCTAACCAAACGGGGGGGGGCGCTGTCAATACCGAATGTGCGGAAAAGCACACAGCACGAAAAACCCACCGGCTGACGGCCGGCGAACCGTCCGGGTGGGGTGCGTTGACGCCGTCACTCCAGCGGCCGGGTCTGCTCGTCCCGCCAGAGGTCGTCGAACGTCTTCTCGACGAAGCCCCCGACCGGGGTGTCGAGGAAGAACTCGTACCGGGCCACCTCGCTGATCGGCCGGTCCCGGTAGTAGAAGGAGAGCGACGCGAAGTTGTCCATCTGGAACAGCGAGAACGGCGGCGGCCGGCGGAACAGCCGGACCTCGACCCGGGTGGCCGCGTCGGCGTCCAGCCCCTTCAGGAACGCCCGCAGGGTGTCCAGGCACTCCCGCATCCGGCCGAGCACGTCGTCGTCCTTCCGCTCGGCCGCCCGGGCGAGGGCCGCGGGGCTGTCCGGGTGGAGGAACAGGAACTGGACCCCCACGAACCCCGGCCGGCGGACGGTTTGCCCGAGGGCGGCGAGCAGGGCCGCCCGGTCGGCGGCGTGGGCGGGGTGGTCGGTCAGCGGGTAGATGAAGGTGCCGAGCACCCGGACCAGCCGGGACCGGCCGACGTTCCGGGCGAACGCCGCGTAGTCGAACCCGTGGACCTCCTTGCCGTTGACCCGCTCCTGCCGCCGCCAGTACAGCTCCAGCAGGACGAAGAAGACGCACGACGACAGGAGGTTGACGCCGAGCCCGAGGAGGAGTTCCCGGGCCCGGTCGCCGTCGGTGAGGTACGCGGCCGCGATCAGCCCGACCGCCAGGCCGACCACGCACACCATGACGTGCCACGGCCGCAGCCACATGGCTCTGCTCCGGGCGAGCGGGGGGCGTGAGCCCCCTGATGTGCATTCCATCAGGGGGCTCACGCCCCCCGCGCGCCAAGACCTTCACTTCC
>JAIEQO010001002.1 GCA_019747655.1 Gemmataceae bacterium
GGTGGTGCTGCTCGGGGCCCGGGAGGCGGACGTGCGGGCGGCGGCGGCCGAGGCGCTGGGGCGGGTCGGGCCGGACGCCACCCCGGCCCTGCCGAAGCTGAAGGCCGCCCTGAAGGACCCGTCGGTCGCGGCCGCGGCCCGCCGGGCGATCGAGAAGATCGGGGGCGGGGACGGCGGCCCGGGGTAGCGTCACGCACCGGATGATGTGGGATCACCCCGCCGGGACCGCGGCCGTCCCGGCCGCTGCCCCCGACGCCCCGGAAGAGCGGCCGGGACGGCCGCGGTCCCGGGGGCCGACCCCGGGCCGTGCGGACCGGGCACTACCCCGCCCCCAGTCGCTCGCCGCCGTCCGGGCCGTAGAAGAAGACCCAGGTGGCGAAGTCCGGGGTGAAGTCCTCGAACCGGTGGACGACCCCGGCCGGGGCGAACAGCACCGCGCCCGGCTCGAACGGCCGGCGGTCGCCGCCGAGGACGAACCACCCCGACCCGCTCAGCACGACGTACGCCTCGTCTTTGGTGTGCGGCTTCTGGTGGTCGACCCCCTCGGGCCGGTAGAACTCGACCTCCAGCGTCCCGTGGCGGAACAGGGTGGCGAAGGTGCGGCCGCCGGACGCGGCCAGGGCGGCCCGGGCCGCCGCCGGGGTCAGCCGGTCATCCATCGAGGGTCCCTCGAACGGGCGGGCGTCGGGTGTCAGACGGGCGTCGGGGTGCGGCGGAGCCGCCGGCCGGCCAGCACGGCCGCCCCGACCCCGAGCAAGGCCAGGCTCGACGGCCCGGGGACCGACTGGATCGTCGTGGTCTGATAGACGAACATCCCGGCCGGGGAGTCGTCCGGGTCGCCCGGGCTGTTGTACACCTTCCCCTGGAACCGCAGGACCTGCGTGTTTCCCATCGAGAGGTCGCGGATCACCCCGGCCGACCCGCCCGGGGCCAAGTCGAACGCGCCGGGCACCGGGATGTCGAGCCCGCCGGTCGGGTAGTCCAAGTCGTACAGCGGGGTGAACCCGCCCTGCACCTGGTAGCTGAAGTCTCGGACCTGGAAGGCATCGCCGAAGGAGTTCGTCAGCGACAGGCTGACCATCGGGTCGCCCGACTGGGTCAGGGTCCAGCCGGCGATCTTCATGAAGTCGGTGTACAAATTGACCCGGTTGTCTCGGGCGGTAACCCGGGTGATCGTGATCTCCGCCTTGGCCCCCTTGGTTTCGGTCGAGGCGCGGTGCCGCAGGCTCGTACCGGCGTCGCGGACGATCCCGGGGTCGTTGGCGGCCGCCTCCCAGGTGTACTTTTCCGTGCCCTCACCGGCCGCCGGGCCGAAGATGGAGAGTAACGGCGGCTTCGACAGCCCGTCCAGGCTCCGCGTCTTCGTCCCGAAGAAGACCGTCACATCGGTGAAGCGGTCGTCCCGCCCGGTGTCGTCGTTCCGGACGAAGTAACTGCCCATGAACTCCAGCCGCCCCGGGATCATCCCGGCCCGGGCGGGGCCGCCGGCCGCCAACCCACACACGGACGCGAACAGGACGCACGTTCGGAATACCGGGGCGAGCATGGGGGGCCTCCTCGGCGTCCCCGGCCAGGGCCGGACCGTCCTCCGGCGGACGCCGACTCAGACCGGCGAACACTCGGGATTATCACTGCCCGTCCGAATGTCGTCAAGAATAAATTGGATTCGATCTACGACTGGGGGGCCCACCCGGATCTGCCCCGGCGGTGGGCGGCTACTTCCGGTCGGCCTTGACCTGGTCGAGGAGCTGGCGGACGGCGGCGGCCTCGGTCGGCCCGGTGCCGGTGTAGCCGCGGACCCGGCCGTCGCCGCCGAGCCCGCCGATCGGCACCGGCACGGTCACGACCACCTGGCCCCCGTCCCGGCTCACTGATGCGTCAGCCCGCTTCGCCCCGAAGGTGGCCAGGTCGGCGTACAGCCGGTCGGCGTCCGGGTCGGCGTCCCGCGGGGCCGTCCCCCCGGCCGGCCGGACCGTGGCCTCGCCGCCGCCCGTCGGCGGGTCGACCCGCAGCCCGTCGCCGTCGTTCGGCAGGGCCGTGAGGGCGGCCGGGGTCCCGCCCTGATCGGGGACGTACAGCCCGCCCTTCCGCCGGGCCGGGTCGTCGGCGTACCCGGTCCGGGAGCCCGGCCGGGCGGTCGGCGAGCCGAGCAGCGGGTCGCTCTTGATCCCGGCCGTCCCGGTGTCGCGGCCGGGGATCGGCAGGTTCTGCTTGGGAATCTTCCCCGGGCCGACCACGAGCGGGTCGGAGATCGGCCGCGACCCGCCGGCGGAGCCGCCGCCACCGTCCTTCGACTTGCAGCCGACGGCGAGGAGGAGGGCGAGGAGAAGACAGACCCCACCCCCTAGCCCCCTCCCCCGCGGGGGGAGGGGGAACCGGAAGAAAACCCGAGCCGGGAGCCCGTGTCCGGTCCCCCCTCCCCCCGCGGGGGAGGGGGCTAGGGGGTGGGGTCCTTGTCCGATCCCCCCTCCCTGCTGCGGGAAGGGGACGGGGGAGGGGTCTCGGCGGTTCGCTCGGGCGGCGGCCGTCATCTTGACCCG
>JAIEQO010000967.1 GCA_019747655.1 Gemmataceae bacterium
GGGTCCCGGGCGGGGTCGGCTTGGCCGCCCCGAAGGCGGGCCGGCGGGGCGGGGTCGGGTCGGGCATGGGGCGGGCTCCGGGGCGGCGGGCGACCGGCGCGAGTTGACCCCACGATGGGGCCGGGCGGCCCGTCCAGCCCGGTTCGCCGGGTTCCGGGGAACTTCACACCGGGGCATAGAATGACGGCACGCGACCCCCGACCCGAGGAGCCGACCCGGTGTCCGACAAGTTCACCGACTACCTGAACCAGTTCGCCCAGGACCGCGCCCAGATGCTCGACCAGCTCCGCCGGGTGGTGGTCGGGCAGGGGGAGGTGATCGAGCAGGTCCTGGCGGCCATTTTCACCCGCGGTCACTGCCTCCTGGTCGGCGTCCCCGGGCTGGCCAAGACGCTGATGGTCGCCAGCATCAGCCAAATCCTCAACACCACGTTCAAGCGGGTCCAGTTCACCCCCGACCTGATGCCGTCGGACATCACCGGCACCACCGTGCTCGACGAGACGGCCGACGGGAAGCGGGAGTTCCGGTTCGTCCGCGGGCCGATCTTCGCCAACGTCGTCTTGGCCGACGAGATCAACCGGACCCCGCCGAAGACCCAGGCGGCGCTGCTCGAAGCGATGCAGGAGCGGCAGGTGACGGCCGGGCAGGAGACGATGAAGCTGCCCGACCCGTTCTTCGTGATCGCCACCCAGAACCCGATCGAGCAGGAAGGCACGTACCCACTCCCCGAGGCCCAGCTCGACCGGTTCATGTTCAACATCAAGGTCGACTACCCGGGGCTGGACGACGAGCGGCAGATCGTCAGCATGAGTGCCCGGGACGACCGGCCGGAGCTGACCAAGGTGCTGACCGGGGAGCACATCGTCCGGTGGCAGAAGCTGGTCCGGCGGGTCGAGGTGCCGGCGTTCGTGGTCGACTTCATCGTCCGGCTGGTCCGGGCGACCCGGCCGAAGGACCCGACCGCCCCGGACCTGGTGAAGCGGCTGGTCGACTGGGGGGCCGGGCCGCGGGCGGGTCAGTTCCTGGTCCGGGCCGGGCAGGCGTTCGCGGCGATGGACGGCCGGCCGAGCGTGGCCCTGGACGACATCAAGAAGGCGGCCGGGCCGGTCCTGCGGCACCGGGTCAGCGCCAACTTCCAGGCCCAGGCCGAGGGGAAGTCGAGCGACGACATCGTGGCCGAACTCCTGAAGGTGGTGAGCGAGCCGGAGCCGGCCAAGTACGTCTCCCGGAAGAAGGGGTGAGCCGATGCCGCTGCACGACTGGACCCGGGCCAGCCCCGGGATGTTCCCGGACTTCCATTCGAGCTGGCTGACGGACTTGAAGCGGGCCTTGAACCGCGGCCTGCTCCCGCCCGGGTACTACGCGATGGCCGAGCAGCGGACCGGGATTTACGGGCCGGACGTGCTGACCCTGACCGGCCGACCCCGGCCGGCCCCGGTCGCCGAGGGGAACGGGGTGGCCGAGGCCGAGCCGCGGACCGCCCGCCGGTTCGCCTCCCACGGCCTGCCGGCGGCCGGGCGGGCGGTGACGATCCGGCACGCCGGGGGCGACCGGGTCGTAGCGGTAATCGAGGTCGTGTCGCCCGCGAACAAGGACCGGCCCGAGCACGTCGGCGACTTCGCCGGCAAGGTCGCCGGTCTGGTCCGGAGCGGCATCCACCTCGTCGTGGTCGATATCCTCCCGCCGGGCCACCACGATCCGTACGGGATGCACGCGGCCATCTGGCCGGGGCTCGACACCGACCCCGAGCCGGCCGCCCCGCCGGCCGACCGACCGTACACCTTCGCCGGCTACCGGGCGGACGACCGGCCGGTCGCCTTCGTCGAGTACGCGGCGGTCGGCCAACCGCTCCCGCCGGTCCCGCTCTACCTGGACGGCCCTGCGTTCGTGAACGTCCCGCTCGAAGAAACGTACATGACCAACTACGCCGAGCTGCCGGCCGAACTGCGGGCCGGGCTCGGCTGACCGGGAACCGGATTCATGTGGCACCGCGTCTTCGGCCGGCTCGCCGACCAGGTCCCGCCGGCCGCCCTGGCCGCCCACCTGCACGCCGCCGGGCTGCCGGTCGAGCCCCACTTCAAGGGCGATGACCTCGGCTGGACGGCCGGCGAGCTCCGCCTCCCCGGGCTCGGCTCGCCGGTCCTGCTCGACCGCTACCTGACGGCCGAGGACGACCTCCGGGCCGACCTGAACGCCCACGCCGCCGAGCTGGAGACCCACCCGAATAGCCCCCACGCCCCCCGGCTGATGCAGCACGTCATCCAGACGCAGCAGCTCGTCACGATCCGCAAGCCGGTCGCGGCCTCGGACGAGGTGGTGCTGGAGCGGATCTTGGAGGAGACGTGCCGGTTCCTGGCCGCCCACTCCGACGGCGTCTACCAGGTCGACGGCCGGGGCTGGTTCGCCCCGGACGGGACACTGCTGGTGGAGGAGTACTGACCGGCGTTACGGCCGGGCGAGGTCGAACCGGTCGAGGTTCATCACCTTGTCCCAGGCCGCCACGAAGTCGCGGACGAACGGGCCCTGGGCGTCGGAGCTGGCGTA
>JAIEQO010000731.1 GCA_019747655.1 Gemmataceae bacterium
GATGCCCCGCTGCCCGGTCGCCCCCGCGGCCGCGAACCCGGTCCCGGCCGCCCGCCCGCCTGCCGCCACCGAGTCCGCGGCGCCCCTCGCCGGCCCGGCCTTCGTCGCCAGCTTCGACATCGAGGAGCACCACCGGATCGAGGCCGCGGCCGACCTGGAAGTGTCGTCCCCGCTCCGGCGGGAGTACGGCCGGCGGATGGAGGTCTGCACCCGCCGGCTGCTCGACGACCTGGCCGAGGCCGGGGTGCGGGCGACGTTCTTCGTCGTCGGCGACATCACCCGGACCCGGCCGCAACTGATCCGCGCGATCCGCGCCGCCGGGCACGAGGTCGGGTCGCATAGCTGGGACCACCGGCGGATCCACCGGCTCACCCCGGCGGAGTTCCGGGAGGACCTGCGCCGGAGCAAGGATGCCCTGGAGCAAGTGACCGGCGGGCCGGTGTACGGGTTCCGGGCCCCGACGTTCAGCCTGGTCCGGCAGACCGGGTGGGCGGTCGACGCCCTGGCCGAATGCGGGTTCGTGTACGACAGCTCGGTCTTCCCGGTCCGGCACGACCGGTACGGCATCCCGGACGCCCCGCGGGGGCCGTTCGTGGCCGAGGGCCGCGACCGCGACATTCTGGAGCTGCCGTTGTTGACGTACCGGGTCGCCGGGCTGAACTTGCCGGTGGCCGGGGGCGGCTACTTCCGGCTCTTCCCGCCGGCGGTGATGCGGGCCGGGCTGCGGCAGGCGGCCGGGACGCCGGGCCCGTCGGTCGCCATGCTCTACTTCCACCCGTGGGAGTTCGACCCGGACCAGCCGCGGCTGCCGCTCGGCCGGGCGGCCCGGTGGCGGACGTATGTGGGGGTCGGGCGGACGGCCGGGCGGCTGCGGGAGCTGCTCGGGGCGTACCCGTTCCGGCGGGCGATCGACGTGGTCCGCGGGCTTCAGGCCGCCGGGGTGGAGCTGCCGCGGTTCTCGGTGGTGGAGGAGCCGAAAACGGCGGGGCGGTTCATGCCGCTGGTCGGCCGGTGACACCGCAGGGTAGATCGAGCAGACGCCCACCACCCGACCCCATGCCTCCGAATAGGCCGTGACTCCGCAGACGCCCTGACCGCTTCGGCCGGTTCCTGCCTTCTTACCGGGAGAGTTCACATGACCACTCGCCTGGCTTCTGGCTGCTTCCTCGCGCTCTCTCTGGGTCTCTCCCACGGTGCCGCATCTGACCCCGCCAAGCTCGAAGCCGGGAAGTCGGACGGCGGGGCGGGCGCGTGGCTGCCCGAAGGGTCGTGGGACCTATACATGATGCGCCAAGCTAAACAGCAGGGGATCGTCCGTTTTACCGACCTACCGAAGAAAGTGGCGATCAAAATAAGTCGTGACAAATTCACCGTATATAATGACGGGATTTTATACTCCAACTACACGCACAAGATCGACCACACCAAGTCTCGTAAATTCAGTGTATACGAAGATGGTAAACTAAAGTACAAAGGACTTTTTTCCCTTAGGGACGACCACTTGGAACTGACCATTGATGAGCTGACACCTTCCGAGTATCCGGACTCCGCGGAGGTGAAGGCGGAGGATGTCGAAAAGGGGCGGTGTGTCTTGTACTACAGCAAGTCCAAGAAGTAGAGGTGAGCCGGTTGCCGGGCCGCGTGACCCGGGCTGGGCGGTCGGGCCGGCTATCTGTCGGGGGGACCCGGCCGTGCCGACCGTCCGGGCCCGACGGATGATGGACCGGGTCCGACCGCCCGTCGGGGGCTTCCGCTGGCGGACGACCTGGCACCGGTCGCTACCCCGGGCCGGCCACATCACTTCGTCTCGCTTGCATCCCCCTTGAACTTCTTCCGCCGCCGGGCCGCCCACCCGGCGGCCGCCGCCAGCCCGGCCATCCCCGTAATCAGTGTCGACGGCTCCGGCACCCCGGTGGGCGGGGGGGGCGTCACCGGGACGACCGGGACGACGGGGACCACGGGGGGGACGATGATCACCGGCGGCACCACCGGCGGGACCACCACCACGTCCACCGGCGGTGGCGGGACGGTGATGACGGTCGGCGGCTGTGGCCGCGGCCAGACCGGCGGGAACAGGGCCGAGGCGGTCTGGCTGGTCAGTGTAAACGTCACCGCGGTCAGCCCGGCCGTGGGTACGAGCGCCTTCCACCGGGGGGCCATGCCGTCCTCCTTCGCCGGTCCGCCCGGGTTGTCCGGGTTGTGCCGGTTTCTTCGGCACCGCCGGTCGCCCGGCTCCAGCCAAAGGGGCCGGGCGGACGGAGCGGTTGCGGGCGACTGCGGGAGAACGGGGTGCGGGCGGGGCGGCGGGGCGGCCGAAAGAGGGAGGTGATGGGGAGGCGGCGCGGGGCGGAGGAGTCTGCCCACGGGCCGGGTTGTCAGGAGGACGCACCGTGCGCCGCGTGCTGCTCGGCGGGCTTGGACTGGTACTCGGGGTGGCCGTCCGGCCGGCGGCCGGGCAGGACGCCCCCCGGCCGGAGCGGGCCGCCCGGCTTCCGGGAACAAGCCCGTTACGGTTCGTCTGCCAACGATTTGCAGAGAAGCGGACA
>JAIEQO010001112.1 GCA_019747655.1 Gemmataceae bacterium
TCGCCGGAACCCGCCCCCCCGCCGCGGGAGGCGGTGCCGCGGCCGGGCGGGTAGAATGGCGGCAGCCCCGGGAGGTTCCCCATGACCCCAACCACGCCGGCCGTCGCCGAACCGGGGGGCCCACGCCCCCCGCTCGCCCAGAACGGATCGACCCCGCCGACCCGGCCGGCCGAGGCCCCGCTCGACCGGGCCCGCCGCATCCTGTCCGGCGACGTCCGCCCGGACGACTACCTGCCGGTCACCGCCGAGGTCCGGCGGCTGACCGATCGGGAGGTCGAGGCCGGCCGGGCCAACGTCCGGAAGGCCGGCTACCCGGACGTGGACCCGGCCTGGGCGGCGGAGCAAATCTGGATCAACATGCTCCCGGTCCACCACCTGAACCAGCACGTCGCCTACCTCCGGGACGAGACCGGCATGATCGTGCTGATGACCGGGCTGGACGAGATCGGGGAGATGTTCCGGACCCTGCCGCCGGAACTCTGGTCCGGCCGGGTCGTCACCGACTACCCGAGCAACGACCTATTCTTTCTGTGATTACCCGCCATGCCGTCGTTCGCCCTTCCGCCGCACGTCCGGGTCGCCGACCCGGACCCGGACGGCCCGCTCCGGCGGTTCGTTCAGTTCCGCCTGCGGGCGCTGGTCGAGTGCGGGCCGGGCGTCTTCCAGCCGCTCGACTTCGTTCTCGATACGGGGTCGATGTACACCCTGATGAGCGCCGACCGGGCCCGGGAGTTGGCCATCCCGTTTCCGGGTGTGGTCAGCCGGGTCGGGATGACGACGGCGGCCGGGCCGCGGGCCGCCGAGGTCCACGACGGCGAGCTGCGGGTCCGGTTCCCGCACCTGCCGGGGCGGGTGTTCCGGCTGTACTGCGTGTTCGCCCGGGGCGTGCCGGCGGGCGTCCCGCCGGTGTTCGGGGTGAATGACTTTCTCGATATCTTCCGCGTCACCCTCGACGGCTTCCACCGGCCGGATGCCCCGTTCGGGCGGATGACCGTCGAGACCGCCGACGGTCCGCCTTGACCCACTTCCCCGGCCCGCGTATGTCCCCGCCCGAAGACCCCCGGCACGTCCCGGTCCTGGCGGCCGAGGTGGTGCGCCTGCTCGACCCCCAGCCCGGCGGGGTGTGGGTCGACGCGACCGCCGGCGGCGGTGGCCACGCCCGGCTGATCGCCGAGCGGCTCGGCGAGACGGGACGCCTGATCGCCCTCGACCAGGACCCGGGGATGCTGGAGAAGGCCCGGCGGCGGCTCGACGGGCTGCCGGCCACGCTGGTCCGGGCCAACTTCGATCAGCTCCCGGAGGTGCTGCGGAACCTCGGCGTCGAGAAGGTCGATGGGGTACTGGCCGACCTCGGGTTCGCGTCCGACCAGGTGGACGACCCGGCCCGCGGGCTGTCGTTCCGCCAGGACGGGCCGCTCGACATGCGGCTCGACCCGTCGGTCGGCCAGACCGCCGCCGACTTGGTGAACAAGCTGAGTGAAGGAGCCCTGGCCGACATCTTCTTCGAGTACGGGGAGGAGCGGCACAGCCGGCGGGTTGCGAGGCGGATCGCCGAGCGGCGGCAGACGAAGCCGTTCGAGACCACGGCCGATCTCGCGGATGTCGTGCGGCGGAGTGTGCCGCGGTCGGGCGGGATCGACCCGGCGACCCGGGTGTTCCAGGCCCTGCGGGTGGCGGTGAACGACGAACTCGGGTCGCTCGACCGGCTCCTGGCGGCGCTGCCGGCGGTCGTGAAGCCGGGCGGCCGGGCCGGGGTCATCAGCTTCCACTCGCTCGAAGACCGGCGGGTGAAGCAGGCGTTCCGCAAGCCCGGGGTGTGGGAGCCGGTGAACAAGAAGCCGGTCGAGGCCGGGCCCGACGAGCAGGCCCGGAACCCGCGGTCCCGTAGTGCCAAGCTGCGGGTGGCGAAGCGAGTGCCCTAACAGGCGGTGCCACGGATGGACCCGATCACCCTCGACCCGCCGGTCAAGTTCCCGCCGGTCCCGGCCCCCCGGGTGGTGACGCCGCCCGCGGCGACACCGAAGCCGGCCGAGCCGCCGGCTGCAGCGGCATCGCCGCCCCCCGGTGCGGCCCCGGCCCCGAAGCCGGGCGGGAGCCGGAAGCTGTTGGTCGGGATCGCGGCCGCCGCCAGCCTGGCCGGCGGGGTGGCCGGGGTGCGGTACTTCGGCCCGGCCGCCGACCCGGGCTCGGCCGCAGCCGACAAGCCGGGGCACGCGCACTTCGCTGAGGAGAAGGCCCGCACGGAAGCGGAGAAGATCGCGAAGGCGACCGCGACGCCGGGGGCGGCCGACAACGGGTCGGCGAGGCAACCGGAGCAGAAGGCCCCCGCGACGGCCCCGACCCCGACGTGGGGCACGCGGTCGGCCACTGCGGCGCTGGCGGACTGGCCGCCCGACCGGGACCCGGTCCCCGTCGCTCTGTACGGCGGGCTCTACCGCACGGCCCGGGACATGGCCCCGCCCCGGCCGTTGTGGGCGCTGCCGCCGGCCGCCCCGTCCTACCCGTCCGCGGACCCGTTGGCCGTCGCCCCGGTCGCGGCCGTCCCGTCCGC
>JAIEQO010000413.1 GCA_019747655.1 Gemmataceae bacterium
CCGGCCCGCAGGGGAACCAGGGGGTGCCCGGACCGGCCGGGCCGCAAGGACCGGCCGGGCCGCAGGGTCCCCAGGGCCCGCAGGGCGTGGTCCAGACGGCGTTCGCCACGGGGCCGGTGACCACCCCCACGCCCGTCGCGGACTTCATCGCCCCGACCGTGGACGTCACCGTCGCCGACGGGGACGTGGTCAACGTCTCGGCCACCGCCACGATGGGCAGCTTCCTCCTGCTCGGGGCCGGCGGCCTGTCGCTGGGGGTCGGGTACGCGGTCGGGGCCGGGCCGATCACCACCGCGGTCGAGTTCGCCGGCCTGTCCGTCGGCCCGGGGGAGAAGGTCAACTTCCCGGTGTCCGGGCTGATCGCCGGGCTGCCGGCCGGGACGTACCGGGTCGGGGTGGTCGGCCGCAGCCTGGACCCGCAGTGGACGAACAACGGCACCGCCGCCACCACCGCCCTGGTCCTCCGCACCTGACCCGCGTTCCGCCGCCGCCACCCCCGGCGGCCCCTGCCGCCCGGGGGCTTGCTCAAGCACCTCTCGATACAGACCCGGCCGCTCGGCTAGCCCGGCGTCCGCCGGCTGCTCGGGACCCGGATGGAGTTCGTCCTCCGCAAGGCGGACTGACCCGTCACCTGGTTGTGCTTCGTCGCCTCTTGCGACCCGGATGGCCGTCCGTTACGCTGCGACCGACGGCCGGGGCGTCACGGCCCGGCACGCGGCCGACGTTCGGCGACACGGCTTGCAGGCGGAACACCGGTGTTGCCCCCGCCGCCGCGGTCGAGTGAGCTGGCCGTTCGGGAGGCGAGTCGATGACGGCGATCCTGTTGGCCGCGGCTCTGGTTACCGCCGCCGTGTTCTGCGTGGCATTGACGCGGGGTTGTCGGGCCTCCTTCAACGAGCGATTCCCCCCGATCTCGGACGCCGAGTTCCTGGCCCGGTGTACCCCGGGCACCCGCCCCGAGGTGGCGCTTAAGGTCCGACGGATCGTCGCCGAGCACTTGGCCGTCGAATACGAGCGAGTTTACCCCTCGACCCGGTTCATTGAGGACCTCGGAGCGGACTGACCGGTGCCGGCGACCGGGTACTCGCCTGAGTCGCCGCCGATCCCGATGGCCGTGCCGGTCTGAATGATGGCGCTCGGGTCGGCACGTTGGCGGGACGTGTCGCCCCCGGTCAGGGTCCGACCCGGGTAGAAAGGTTCCGGAATGCCCACCCCCGTCGCCCACCCGCCGCCGGCCGGCTCGCCCGGGGCCGCCCACCGGTGGTGGGCCCTGGCCGCCGTCGAGTGCGGCAACTTCGTCGTCTACATGGACGGGTTCGTCGTCGCCCTCGCCCTGCCGGCCATGGCCCGCCAGTTCGCCGCCGGCCTCCACGTCCTCAAGTGGGTCGTCGTCGCCTACCTCCTGGCCGTCACCGTCACCCTGCTGCCGGCCGGCCGGCTGGCCGACCTCTGGGGCCGCAAGCGCGTCACGATCGCCGGCTCGGCCGTGCTGGTCGCCGGGTCCTTGCTGTGCATGCTGGCCCCGACCGTGGAAACGTTGATCGCCTGCCGGGTGGTCCAGGGGGTCGGCGGCGGGCTGGTGCTGGCCACCGTGATGGCCGAGATCACCGCCGTCTTCCCCAAGCCCGAGCGGCGGACCGCGATGGCCGCCAACGCCTCGATCCTGGCCCTGGCCCAGGTGACGGGCCTGGTCCTCGGCGGGCTGCTGATCGACCAGTTCGGCTGGCGGTCGGTCTTCCCCATCGTCGCGGCCATCGGCTCGGTCGGGCTGGTGCTGAGCTGGGTCGTCCTCGACTCGGTTCCCCGGACCGCCGGGCGGGGTTCGTTCGACTGGCTGGGCGGTGTCCTCGCGGTCGGGGCGGTGGGCGCCCCGTTCCTGCTCGTCGAGCGGTTCTCCCACCTCTCCGCGGACCCGGTCGGGCTGGCGCTCGTGGCCGCCGCGGCGGCGGTGGTCGTCCTGTTCGTGATTCGGGAGCGGCAGGCCCCGCAGCCGCTCCTGGACCTCGGCCTGTTCCGGTCGCGGGCGTTCGCCTGCGGGTCGGCCGCGGCCGCCTTCTACTTCGTCGCGGCCGTCTCCTGCTACTTCCTCCTGCCCCTGTACGCCCAGGTCGTACTCGGGCTGTCGCCGGTCCGGGCGGGGCTACTGATCGTCCCCCTGTCGGTGGCGCTGACGGCGATCAGCCTGACGGCCGGCCGGCTGGGCGGGCGGTTCGACGCCCGCGTCCTCGCCACCGCCGGCCTGCTCTGCGTCAGCGCCGCCCTCCTCGGGCTGTCGCGGCTCGGCCCCGACGCCACGACTACCGAGGTCGTCTGGCCGCTGGTCGTGCTGGGGGTGGGCGGCGGGCTGTTCAACCCGCCGAACAACGCCGCCACCCTGGCCGGGGTGCCGCCGGGCCGCCTGGGGGTGGCCAACGGGTTCCTGGCCACGGCCCGGAACTTCGGGCAGGCGATCGGGGCGGCGGTCGCGGCGACGCTGCTGGCCCAGGGGCTGGGGCCGGGTGGGGCCGTGGAGGCGCTGGCCGGGCCGGCCGGGGCGCGGCTCGGCGGGCCGCACCT
>JAIEQO010000516.1 GCA_019747655.1 Gemmataceae bacterium
GGGGTCCGGGCCAGGACGGATTCCACCCGGAGGCTGACGGTGGCGAGCGGGTTGTTCAGCTCGTGGGCGATGCTCGCGGCCAACTCGCCCACCGCGGCCAGCTTCGCGGCCTGCCAGAGCTGCTGGGACATCACCTTGACCTCGTCGGCCTTCGCCTGGAGGGCGGCGAGCGCTTCCCCCAGTTGCCGGTTGCTCTCCCGCACCGCCGCCTCGGCCTCCTTCCGGGCGGTGAGGTCGCGCACGATGCCGACGAAGACGCGGCGGTCCGCCAGCCGGGCCTCGCTCACGGCCAGGTCCACCGGGAAGGTGGTCCCGTCCTTCCGCCGCCCGACCACCTCGCGGCCGATGCCGATGATCTTCTTCACCCCGGTCCGGAGGTAGCTCGCCAGGTAGCCGTCGTGCTCCCGGCGAAACGGCTCGGGCATGAGCACGCCGACGTTCCCCCCGAGCACCTCCGCGGCGGCGTACCCGAACATCCGCTCGGCGGCCGGGTTGAAGGTCTCGACCGCACCCCGCCCGTCGATGACGACCACCGCGTCGACTGCGGTGGTTAGGACGGCGTGGGCCCGCGCCTCGCTGTCGCGGAGCGCCTCTTCGGCCGGGTGGCCTGTGAACATAGGACCACCCTCGTCGGCTTCCGCGGTAGTCGGTACGCCCTGCTTCCCAGGCATCTTATTCCGCCGCCCGGCCGGGGCCTACCCACGGCGTCGCGTCCCCGAGGACACGGTCCGAGCGGCGCGCGGGCGCGCGACCAGAACGACCCGGGGGTGTGCGGTCGTATCACAGGCCGGGCCGCGTTCGCACACCGCCCGACCGTCGGAGGTGTTTCCGCTCGACCGGTCCGCCACTTCGGCAGGCAGGTAAACAGTGTTCTCTACGGACCTTCGGACTACAACGGCGTAGCCATGACTTCATGGCACCCGCGTTGCTTTTGGGCTTTCGAGCCCGCCCCGTGATGTGGCCGCAGGGCTACTCGGGAGGCCGCAGACCCGGTCGTGTGACCGGGCCGTCATCCGAACCAGTTCCAGGGAGGTGTCCGATGAACCGTCGCGAAGTGTTGGCCGGGATCGGGGCCGGGGCCGCCGTCCTCGCCGGGGTCGGGACCGCCGCGGCCGACGACAAGAAGGGCGACGAGCACCACGAGCACTTCGCCGCCTGCGCGAAGGTGTGCGCCGCGTGCATGCTCGAGTGCGACATGTGCTTCCACCACTGCGCGGAGCTGCTGGCGGCCGGGAAAAAGGAGCACGCGGCGACCCTGCACGCCTCCGTCGATTGCGCCGAGTGCTGCAAGACGGCGGCCGCCCTGGTGGCCCGCCACAGCCCGTTCGCGGCCCACGCCTGCGAGTGCTGCGTCAAGTGCACCGAGGCGTGCGCGGCCGCCTGCGAGAAGTTCCCGGACGACAAGCACATGGCCGCCTGCGCCAAGGCCTGTCGGGACTGCGCGAAGGCGTGTAAGGAGATGATCCAGCACCTGAAGCACTGACCGACCCGCCGCGGCGGTCGGGCGGCCGGGGGGTACGCCTCCCGGTTCGGAGACTCCCGGTGGCGGCCCGACATCGGGCCGCCACCTTTCCTCGTTCGGAGGTGACATCATGACGTGGTTGCAATCGCCCCGCAGCAGATACCTGGCCGTGGCCCTGGGTTCGGCCCTCCTCGGGTTCGTCGTCGCCTGGCCGCTTCTCGCCGCGGCCCAGGACAAGAAGGACGCGGCACCGACCACCCAGCCCGCCGACCCGAACAAGGACCTGGCCGACCAGATCAAGCTCCTCCAGGCGAAGGTCGCCCGCCTCGAAGCCGCCGCGGCCAAGACCGCCCCGCCGGCCGGCGGGATGGCCGGCATGGGTGCGGGCGGCAAGGCCGGCATGGGCGGCATGATGGACATGGACGGGATGATGGGCGGCATGGGCGGGAAGAAGGCCGGCGGGATGCCGGGCATGGGTGCGGGCGGCGGCATGGGGATGGACGGGATGATGGGCGGTATGGGTGGCGGGTCCGGCGGCATGCCAGGGATGGGCGGGGGCGGCATGGGCGGGATGATGATGGACGACATGGACATGATGGGGATGGGGTCGATGGGCGGCGCGAAGGGCCAGAAGATGAAGATGGCCGCCGCCCTGCCCGGGTTCCCCGGGGCGTCCCACCTCTACCACATCGGGGCGACCGACTTCTTCCTCGACCACCCCGAGCACATCACCCTGTCCACCGAGCAGAAGACGAAGCTCGGCCGGGCCAAGCAGAAGGCGACGACGGACAAGGCCACTGCCCAGCGGAAGGTCGAGGAGGCCGAGCAGCAGCTCTGGGAGCTGACCGCGGCCGATCAGCCGGACGCGGCCCAGATCGACGCCAAGGTGCGAGAGGTCGAGAAGCTCCGCGGGGACCAGCGGATGGCCTTCATCCGCTCGGTCGGGGAGGCCGCCCAGGTGCTCACCGACGACCAGCGAAAGGTCCTCCTCGGGTTCGCCCCGCCGGCGGCCGCCCCGCACGTTCACCCGAAAACCCCGTAAGGGATTCAACCAAGGAGGGAGTTATGAAGGACTCGGTGATGAAATCAGGTGCC
>JAIEQO010000271.1 GCA_019747655.1 Gemmataceae bacterium
AATTCTGTCCGCAAGGCACCTTAGCTGAGCGACTTCGCGCGGGCGGCGCAGGCATCCCCGCGTTCTACACACCGACTCGGCGGGACCCTCGCCCTCCCGAACTACCGCGGCGGCTGGTGGGCTCTGGCCGGCGGCTGCTGCGCCCTCGGTGTGCTCGCCAAGTACACGATGCTCCTGTTCCCGGCGGCCGTGGCCGGGTTCCTACTCGCCCACCGTCGGACCGAGTTCCGGCGGTCCGGTTTCTGGGTTCTATTCGTCCTGACCGCCGCCGGGCTTGCCCCCATCGTTCTCTGGAACGCGGCCCACGGCTGGGTGACGGCCCGGCACGTCTTCGGGCAGGCCGGGGTGACGGCCGCCGGCGTCCGCTGGCTCGGGCCGGCGGAGTTCGCCGCCGGACAGTTCGGGCTCCTACTCGGCTTCTGGTTCGTGGCGTTCGCGGCGGCCTGGCGGAGGTTTCGGGCCGCCCGTGACACCCGGTTGTCACTACTCTGGTGGGCGTCGGTGCCGGTCTGGCTCGTCTTCCTCGCGGCCAGTCTCCGGAATCCGGGTCAGGCGAACTGGCCGGCGGCCGCCTACGTCGGCGGGCTAGTCCTCGCCGTCGGCTGGGTCCGCGACCACCTTCGCCGATGGCCGGTGCGGGTCGGGCTGGCCGTCGCGATCGTGGTCGGGCTCGGTTCATCCGTTCTGCTCCGCTTCCCGACTCTATCGCGGCCGGTGCTCACCCCACTCGCCGGGTCGCCCACCGACGCCGACCCCACACCCGTCCGCAAGCTCGACCCGACGGCCCGGCTCCGCGGCTGGCGGACGCTGGCGGCCGAGGTTGATGCGATCCGCGACCGCGTGACAGCCGAGACAGGACAAGAGCCCGTCTTGTCCGGGATGCGGTGGACCGTCCCCGGCGAACTCGCCTTCTACTGCTCTGGCCACCCCGAAGCGTACTCGTTCGGCCCGGCCCTGGCCGACCGGCACAGCCAGTACGACCTCTGGCGGCCGAACCCGACGGCCGACGCGCAAGCGTTCTGCGGGCGGTCGTTCGTGTACGTCGGCGACGAAATCCCGAACGCCCGCGAGGTGTTCGACCGGGTGGAGCCGCCCGTCCGGGTGGTTTACGCCGAAGTCGGCGTTCCGGTGGCGGTCTGGAGGGTCTGGGTGGGCCACGGGTTCCGCGGGTTCCCCGGGCCGCCGCCCGCCGCCGGCTATTGAATCATCCACCGCCCGTCGGGATTCCGGGCGGTTTACAACAGGGACGGTGCCTCGTGGCCAGTCGGACGGTGGCGTGCGGGTCGTGCGAGCTGAACTGGACCCGCCCGGCCGGGGTGGGCGAGTTCGAGCGGCAGGCGATCGAGTCCCGGCCGTGCCCGCGCTGCGGGGCCTACACCCTTACCTGCCCGGAGCCGAAGCCGGCCGCCGGGCGGAAGCGGTCCGCGGGGCCGGTCCGGGTCCGCCGGCCCGCCGCCTGACCAGTTCGCTCATGACTTCGCGGACCAGTTCGAGCTTATCGGCCCAGCGGAACTCGCGGTCGATGCGGGCCCGGCCGGCTTCGCCCAGCCGGTGTCGCAGTCCAGTTTCGCACGACAGTCGCCCCAGGTGGGCTGCCAACTCGGCCACGTCGCCGCATCGGGCCTGCAACCCGTCTTCCCCATCGCGGACCAACCCGGCCGGGCCGCCGGCCCGGTAGACCAAGTTCGGTTTGCCATTCGCCCACGCCTCCAGCAGCACCAGCCCGAACGAGTCGGACCGGGACGGCAGGGCGAAGGCGTCGATGCCGGCGAAGAAGCCCCGCTTCTGCGGGTCAGTCAAGACACCCAGCCTGGTAATGCGGTCCTTCGGCCGGTAGCCCGCCCAGAACGCCCGGAAGTTCGGCATCTCCGGTCCGGCCAGCACGACCCGGAACTGTGAGCCGGTCGACCACGCCCGTTCGACCGCCCGGAGCAGGTCGACCGTCCCCTTCTCGACGCTGGCGTTCGCCAGGTGGCCGACCACAACCTCGTCCGGGCCGACGCCCCATGCCCGCCGGGCCGCGTGGCGATCGCCGCCGGTGCATTCGGCCGGATCGACCCCGAGGCCCTGAAGAACGACCCGCTCTTGCGGCACACCGAGTTCGGTCACCACATCCCGTTCGAGTCGGGTCTGGACGAAGACACGGTCCGCCTGCCGCAGCAGCCAGCGGAGGTGCGGGCGGGTGTACTGCCGGCGGGTGCGGTCGCGCGGGTCGTCCGGGTCGCCGAGGTGGAGGAACGGGGTCATCAGGAACGGCACCCCCCGCCGCCGGGCGAGCCGCAGGCCGCAGACGATCGGGAACGAGTACGGGAAGGCGGTGGCGTGGACGGCGTCGAGCGGCCCGGCGTACCGGCCGGCGTCCCGCCACATCCCGGGGCACACCGGGTTACACGGCGACGTGAGGCACTGCCACCGGCGGACCGGCACGAGCGAGGCGGCCTTCAACAGGTAGCGGCGGAGCGGGAAGCGTAGGAGCGGGTATCGATGGACTGCGGGCGAACCGCGGGCGTGGGCGGGCCGGGTTATTGAGCCCGCAACCCCCCCCGCACCCCCCCCGG
>JAIEQO010000668.1 GCA_019747655.1 Gemmataceae bacterium
CGGGCCCGCCGGGGGTGGGCCGGCTTGACGGCCGGCCTCCTCACCGCGGTCGTGGCGGCCGTCCTGGTGTGGGGCGGGACCGGACGGCCGGTGGAGCCGCCTGCACCGGTGGTGCCGGACCTACCGCTGGTCCCGGAGCCCGAGCCGCAGACGGCCGAGGAGTTCATCGCCCGCGGCCGGCAGCGGGCGGCGGCGAACCGGCCGGAGGGGGCCCTGGCCGACTTCGAGGCGGCGGCCGCCCTCGACCCCGGGCCGCGGCCGCTGGCGCTGCTCGCCTACGTCCACACCGGTAAGGGGAACTGGCAACTGGCCATCGATTTCGGGCTGGCCGCGATCAAGGCCGGGGCGACCTCGGCCGCGGTCTATTCCAACCTCGGGTGGGCGTACCTCCGGCGGCCGTCAGAACAACGGCCGGCCCTGGTCTACCTGGACGAGGCCGTCCGGATCGACCCGGAGTTCATCCCGGCCCGGTTGAACCGGGCCCAGGCTCGCTACCGGTTGACCATGGGGGCGGACTGGCGGCTCCCGAACCTGGGGTCTGTGGACGACTTGCGGGTCGTGTTGGCGGCGAACCCGGAGGCGGCCGAGGTGTACTTCCTGGCCGCCCGGGTGTGGGCGGCGTCGGCCCACCTCGACCCGGACCTTCGGGACGAAGCCGTCCGCCATCTGGGGGTGGCTACCCGGCTCGGGGACGACCCGACCCGATTCCAAGACGAGCCGGTGCTCAAGGAGCATTTGGCCGGCCACCCGGTGTTCGACCAGTTCGCCCGGATGGCGAAGCCCGCCCCCGGCACGATCCGGTGGTTGAACCTCCGGGTGGTCGACCCGGAGGGGCGGTAGGCGGGACGAAAAATCCTCGGCCGGGTGGCGGGTGCGGCCGCCGCCGGTCGATTATCACGGCGAGCCGGAACCCGCGCCGGGTCCGGCCGGCCCCACCCCCACCACCCCCCGCACCCATGCTGCTGCTCCGCCGCAAGCCCCGGCCCGGCCGGGCCCCCACCCCGCTCCGCACCCGCCTCACCGCCGAGCCGCTGGGCGGCCGGTACGCCCCGTCCGGGTTCGGCCCCGGGCTCGACCCGGTCGGCGGGTCCCCGGTGTACACCCCTTCTTTCTCCGGCCCGACGAACCCCCCGCCGCCCGCCCCCGTCCCGGGGAACGTCGCCCCCCAGATCGTCGGCTTCACCGCCGAGGACCTCGGCGGCGGGCAGTTCCGGTTCACCGGGACGGTGGTCGACGAGGCCCCGGGCGGGCTGACCGTCGGGTTCGGCGGGTCGGTCGGCAGCGTCCGCGGGAAGTCGGCCGTTACCAACTCGGACGGGACGTTCACCCTGGTCGTCCGGCTGAAGACGGACGGGTCCGACAGCGGGACGGTGACGGCCCAGACCAAGGACCGGCAAGGGCTTGCGTCGAACGTCGCGTCGGTCGACGTCTCCCCGACCCCCCCGTGAGCCCCGCGACCGACACCCCGACCCCCCGCGAGGCGCGATGTTCACCGACGATCTCCCCCCGGCCGCGGGCCGGGCCGGGTTCGTGTCGGCCCTGATCCCGGTCGTGGCCCGGGCGGTCGAGGTCGGACGGGGGCCGCCCGGCCTGGTCGCCTGGGTCCGGGCCGCCCGCCCCCCCGGGTCAGCCGCCGGCGGGGACGACCGCCGGCTCGTCCGGCTCCTGGCCGAGCGGCTTGCCGACACCCTGGCCGGCGGCCGGGGCCACGACACCCTGGCCCAGCGGGGCTACCGGACCGTCCGGGCGGAACACCCATGGCTGGAAGGCGGTCAGTCCGGCGAAGGCCGCGTCCGGTAGGCCGGCGGCGAACCCGGCGAAGGCGTCCCAGGCGGCCCGGGCCCGGTCGGCCCCGTCCGCCGGCTCGCCGACGGGCAGACCCGAGACGTACCGGACGGTCCGGGCCCACAGCTCCCGCTCGTCCCCGGCGAACTCCCGGTGCGGGGGGTGGCCGAGGGCCCGGAGGTGGTCGGCCCGGTCGACCGCGTCGGCCGCCGCCTCGGTCAGCAACTCCCGCAAACACCCGGCCGGCCAGCCCTTGCGGGCCACCTCCCGGAGGGCGACCACCAGGAAGGCGAACCGGTTGTAGCTGACGACCCAGGACCGGGCCAGCCCGGCCGGCCGGGTGTCGGGGTATTCGGTGGGCATTGCGGGCGTCCTCCCGGGCGGCCGCGGCCGCCCGTCCGGTCGTGGGGCGCACCCCGCCGACCGGGGTGCTTACCCAACAAAGCGGGGCCGACCGTCCGGACCGGACACACTTTTTCCGCGGCGGCCCGGATTCGGCCCGGCCCCGCCCAAATCCCCCGATCCGGTCGAATCGCCCCGTCCGGCCGGTTCGGTTCAACTCGCACAATCCGCCCGGCCGATCCCTTTGGCGTGACACCGATCACGGGGAACGGACATGCGAGCGGTGATCCGGGGCGGGGCGTGTGCCGTCGTCGCGGCCGTGTTGTGGCCGGCGGCCGCGGCCGCCCAGCCCGGCCTCTACCTGCCCGGCGGCGGGGGCTACAGCGGTGCCGAGAAGCGGGAGATTGTCGGCCACCCGGGGAAGCTGTTCCG
>JAIEQO010000388.1 GCA_019747655.1 Gemmataceae bacterium
CGGGGCCGCCGCCAGCCGCTTGGCCAGCTCGGCCGCCCGGGCCTTCTCCTCCTTCAGGTCGGCCGCCAGCCGGGCCGCCTGCTGCTCGGCCCGCTGCCGCTCGGACTCCGCCGCGGCCGACGCCGTCTTCATCCGCTCGGCGAGGGTCGTCACTTCTTTCCTGGCCGCCGCCTCGGCGTCGGCCGCCTTCTTGGCCAGGGCCTCGGCGTCGGCCGCCTTCTTGGCCAGGGCCTCGGCGTCGGCCGTCGCCTTCTTGGCGGCCGCCTGGGCGTCGGCCAGCTTGTCCTTGGCGGCGTCGGCCTCGTCCTTCAGCTTCTTGGCGTCGGCGGTGAACTTGTCGAACAGCTTCTTCCGCTCCTCCTCCAGCCCGGCCCGGAGCTTCTTGTCGTCCTCGGCCGCCTGGTCCCGAATCTTCTTCTCGGTGGCCGAGAACTTCTCGCCCTGCTCCTTGGCCGACGCCAGGTACGTCTCCTGGAGCTTGGCGATCTTCTTGTCCATCTCGTCCCGGACGGCCCGCTCCTTGTCGCCGACGCTGTCGGCCATCTTCTTGACCTCGGCGCCGTGCTCCTTCTGGAGCTTCATCACCGTGGCCTGCTGGTCGTCGTTGAGCTTCTTCAGGGCGGCCGCCTGCTTTTCCCGGAGGTCGGCCACGGCCTTCCGCTGGTCGTCCCGGAGCTTGGCGGCGTCGGCCTTGTACTGGCCCTCGGCCGCGGTCAGCTTGTCGGCCGCGGTCTTGGCCGCCTCCTCGGCCTTGGTCGCCCGGGCGGCCAGGTCCTTCAGCTCGGCCTTGAGCGAGTCCGGCCCGCCGGCCGCCTTGACCGCCGCCCGGGCCGCGGCCAGGACCGCCGCCGGGTCGGCCTTGTCGTCGAGCAGCTTGGCCTCCCGGAGGGTCTTGGCCACCGCCTCCAGGGCGTCGCCGGCCTTCTTCCCGTCGGCCCGGGCTGTTTCCAGGGCTGCGGCCGCCTTCCTCCCATCGGCCTTCGCCGCGTCGAGGGCCTCGGCCGTCTTCTTCTGCGCGGCCTCGGCCGCCCTCAGGTCGGCCGTCCGCTGGTCGAGTTCCTTCTTGGCCACGGCCTTGGCCACGTCGGCGTCGTCCCGGAGCTTGGTCGCCAGGTCCTTCGCGGCCTTCGCCTCCTTCTCCGCGGCCGTCACCTTCTCCCCGGCCGACTTGGCCTCCTTCTCGGCGACGGCCAGCTTCTCGCCGGCGGTCCTGGCCTCCTTCTCCGCGGCGGTCATCTTTTCACCAGCGGCCTTCAGCTCCTTCTCGGCGGTGGCCGCCTTCTCGCCGGCGGTCTTGGCGGCGGTCGCCAGCTTCTCGTTGACGCCCTTCAGCTCGTCCAGCGCCTTGACCGCGTCGGTCGCCCGCTTCTCGGCCGCGGCGAGCTGGTCGAGGGCCTTCGCCACGCCCTCCTTCTTGGCCACCGGCCCGGCCGCCGGGTGGTCGTAGATCGCCTTGCGGAGTTCCCAGTACGCCTTGAGGTCGTCGCACGACCGGGGGAAGATTTGCTCGAGCGGGTCGGAGAGCGGGTTGAGCCCCCGCCCGGCCAGGGCCTTGGCCCGCTTCTCGTGGGCCGCCTTCGCCTCCCCGATCAGCTTGACGGCGTCGTCGTACTTGCCGGCGTTGGCCGCGTTCACCGCCTTCCAGAACAGCGGCCCGGCCTCGGCCGGCTCTTCCGCCGGCGGGTCGGCGACCAGGGCGAACGCCACCAGGACGGCCAGCCCTTGCGCGTCCACACCGGCCGGAAGGCCGGTGCCACCGGGGGCCCGCCGCGACTGCTTGCCGCCGTCCGGGTCGGTGGCCTTGAGCCGGTCGAGGGCGGCGTCGAACAGCCCGGCCGAGGCGGCGAACTTGGCCCGGCCGTCCTCGTACACCTTGCGGGCGGCGGCCCGGTCGCCGGCCAGCTCGTGGGTCAGCCCGACGTACAGGTGGGCCCGGGCGGCGGCGGCGGCGTTGGCCGCGTCGGTGTCGGCGGCGGCGGCCTCCAGGTCGGCCCGGGCCTGCTTCAGGGCGTCGCCGGCCCCGTTCGGCGACCGCAGCGCGGTGAACACCCGGGCCTCGCCGAACGCCCCCTTCTCGGCCGGGGTCGTGGCCCCGCTCTTCTCGAACGCCCGGAACGCCCGCTCCGGGTCGCCGGCCGCGAGGGCGGCCTTGGCGTCGGCCGGGGTGAGGGCCGCCGCCGGCTGGGGCTGTTGGCCGCCGTTGGCCGGCGGGTTGGCCGCGACCTGCTGCTTCTGGCCCGGGTTCTGGTTCTGGGCGGCCGGCGGCTTGATGTCCCAGACGCCGGCGTAGTTCAGCCCGGCCACCACCCCGCCGCCGAGCAACAGGCCGAGGAACATCCCGCCGACCGCCCCCTTGTTGACCGGGCCCGGGGCCGGCGGCCGGCGGACCGGGTCGCGGTCCCGCGGCTCCCGGGTCGGCTTGGCCGCCGCGGTCGGGTGATCCCGCGAGTCGTCCACCCAGTCGACCACCACCGACGGGTCGCTCGGCGTGCGGGCCCCGGGCCGGGGTTTGGCCGCGGCGACCCCGAGGGCGGCCGCCCCCGCCGCGGCCGCCGGCAGGTCGA
>JAIEQO010001075.1 GCA_019747655.1 Gemmataceae bacterium
GAAGGCCGCCGCCCAGGCCCCGCCGCCGGGCTCCCCGGCCGCCACCCGGACGCTCGACGGCAGATACCTGCCGAACCCGTCGCCGGCGTTCGGCGGGACGATCAACCTGAACGCCGTCGACTCCCAGCCGTACTGGCCGCCGCGGGTGGTGCCCCCCAAGGGCGTGCCCAACGTGCTGCTCATCATGACCGACGACGTGGGCTTCGGGGCGCCCAGCACCTTCGGCGGGGTGATCCCGACCCCGAACCTCGACCGCGTCGCGGGGATGGGGCTGCGGTACACCAACTTCCACAGCACCGCCCTGTGCTCCCCGACCCGGGCGGCCCTCATCACCGGCCGCAACCACCACTCGTGCGGGTTCGGGGTGATCTCCGAGATGGCCACCGGCTACCCGGGGTACGACAGCGTGCTGGTCAAGGAGAAGGCCACGATCGGCACCGTCCTCCAGCAGAACGGGTACGGCACCTCCTGGTTCGGCAAGAACCACAACACCCCGTCGTACACGGCCACCCAGGCCGGGCCGTTCGACCAGTGGCCGACCGGGATGGGGTTCGACTACTTCTACGGGTTCGTCGGCGGGGACACCAGCCAGTGGCAGCCGAACCTGTTCCGCCAGACCAGCCCGATCGCCCCGTACGCCGGCCAACCCGGGTGGAACCTGACCACCGCCCAGGCGGACGAGGCGGTGAACTGGCTGAACCCGCTCAACGACATCGACCCGGACAAGCCGTTCTTCTGCTACTACGTCCCCGGCGGCACCCACGCCCCGCACCACCCGACCCCGGAGTGGATCAAGAAGATCGGCGACATGAAGTTATTCGACGGGGGCTGGAACAAGCTCCGCGAGACGATCTTCGCCAACCAGAAGAAGCTCGGGGTGATCCCGGCCGACGCCAAGCTGACCCCGTGGCCGAAGGACCTGCTGCCGGAGTGGGACGCCCTCACCGCCGACCAGAAGAAGCTGTACGTCAAGCAGGCCGAGGTGTACGCCGCCTACCTGGCGTACACCGACCACGAGATCGGCCGGGTGATCGACGCGGTCGAGAAGATGGGCAAGCTCGACAACACCCTCGTCGTCTACATCAGCGGCGACAACGGGTCGAGCGCCGAGGGGACGCTGCTGGGCACCCCCAACGAGGTGGCCTCGTTCAACAGCGTGAACGTGCCGGTCGAGGTGCAGCTCAAGAACTTCTACGACGTGTGGGGGTCGGACCGGACCTACCCGCACATGAACGCGGCCTGGACGTGGGCGTTCGACACGCCGTTCAAGTGGACCAAGCAGGTCGCCTCGCACTTCGGCGGCACCCGCCAGGGGATGTGCATGGCGTGGCCGAACCGGATCAAGGACAAGGGCGGCATCCGCCACCAGTTCCACCACGTCATCGACATCGTCCCGACCATCCTGGAGGCGACCGGCATCCCCGCCCCGGTCCAGGTCAACGGCATCGCCCAGCACCCGATCGAGGACGTGGGGATGGCGTACACCTGGCCGAAGGAGCGCGCGGCGGCCCCGACCCGGCACCGGACGCAGTACTTCGAGATGTTCGGCAACCGCGGCCTCTACCACGACGGCTGGTACGCCTGTACGACGCCGCTGGAGGCGCCGTGGGTCCTCGGCGACCCGAAGTTCACCGACATCGTCAACGGGTTCAAGTGGGAGCTGTACGACACCACCAAGGCCTGGACGCAGTTCCACGACGTGGCCGGGGAGAACCCCGACAAGCTGCGGGCGCTCCAAGAGCTGTTCCTGGTCGAGGCGGCCAAGTACCAGGTGTTCCCGCTCGACGCGCGGAAGGCGGGTCGCTTCGACGTGCAGCGGCCGAGCACCACCGCCGGCCGGGACACGTTCACCTACGGGAGGCTCACCGGCATCCCGATGAACAGCGCCCCGAGCCTGCTCGACCGGTCGTACGCCGTCACCGCCGAGGTGGAGGTGAAGGCCGGCGACGAGGGGATGCTCAACACCAACGGCGGCCGGTTCGGCGGGTACGGGTTCTACCTGCTCAAGGGCAGGCCGGTGTTCACCTGGAACCTGGTCGACCTGGCGCGGGTGAGGTGGGAGGGTCAGGACGCGCTGGCCCCCGGCAGGCATACCCTGGCCTTCGAGTTCACCTACGACGGCCCCGGCCTCGGCAAGGGCAGCACCGGGGTACTAAAGGTGGACGGCCAGGAGGTCGCCAGCAAGAAGATGGCCCACACCATCCCGGTCATCATGCAGTGGGACGAGACGTTCGACGTGGGCAGCGACACCGGCACCCCGGTGGACGACAACGACTACGCCTGCCCGTTCGCCTTCACCGGTAAGCTGGAGAGGCTGACCGTCAAGATCGGCCCGAGCCAGATGCTCCCGGCCGAGAAGAGGGCAGCCGAGAAGAAGGTCGGCGAGCGCGATTGAGGCCGGCCGCGGCCGTAGAACACCCGGAGAGGGCACCATGAACCGACGCATCGCACTCCCGATCGCCCTGGTCGCCGGGGCGGTGTTTGCCGCCGCCTACGGCACCCGGGCCGGCTCGGCCGGCCAGCCCGCCCCGGCCGGCTCGGACGCCGACCGGGCCGCCATCCGGCAGGCCG
>JAIEQO010000143.1 GCA_019747655.1 Gemmataceae bacterium
CTCGCGGTGGGCCGGTCGCCCCCGTGGCTCCGACCGGGCCCTGGGGGCCGGCCGGGCCCTGCCCCCCGCCGGACCCGCCGGTCGGCCGGAGGAACCGGGCCACCTGCCCGCTGGTCAGCACAATGTACTGGGCGTCGGCCGCCCGGTCCGGGACGAACGTGGCCGCCGCCCCCGGTAGCACGAACTGCTCCCCGGCCCCGACACCGACCGCGGTCGGGTCGGCCGGCCGGCCGTCGGCGGTTAGTAGCACCTGCGGGATGTCCGCCGAATCCCCCCCGCGGGCCCACAACTGGCCGTCCGGCCGCACCGTCACGTTCGTGAAGTTCGTGTTCGCCAACGCCCCACCGTACCCGAACGCGGCGTCCACCGTGCCGGCCGCCGTCACCCGGTAGTCGGTCTGTGTCACACCCTGATTAGCCAGAAAATGGGCGATCACCCCGCCGTCCGGCTGAACGCCCTGCAGGGTCGCCCGGACCCGGCCGGTCAGTCCGCCGGTCGGGCCGACGGTCACCAGCCCGCCGGCCCCGAACCCGGCGTCCAACGCACCGGCGGCGGTCAGCCGACCGACCTGGGCCCGGGACACCTCCCCGGGCTTGCCGAAGTTCGCCCCGGTGCTCGCCCCGAACAGCACCCGGCCGGCGGCGTCGATCACGGCCCCGTTGATGCCCAGGAACCCCTCGTCCCCGGGCACCTGCACCTTGGCCGTCCCGCCGGTGCCGAACGCGGCGTCCGGGGCGCCATCCGGGGTGAGCCGGGCGGCCACCACGAACCCCTGGCCGGAGCCGGTTTGCGACCTGACCACTACCGCCCCGCCGTCGGCCGCCAGCCCGACGGACGGGACGGGGAAGCCTTCCGGCCTCGCCTGGAAGGCGGTCAGCACCGCCCGGCCGGACCCGTTGTAGGTGGCGTCCGGGCCGCCGCCCGCCGTCACCCGGAACACGGCCGGGGTGGAGGCGGTTCCCGTCGCGTTCAAGTACGCCACCTGGGTGTCGCTGACGGCCGACACCACGATCGTGCCGTCCGGCCGGACGACCAGCCCGGT
Source organism: Gemmataceae bacterium (assembly GCA_019747655.1). Taxonomy (GTDB): domain Bacteria; phylum Planctomycetota; class Planctomycetia; order Gemmatales; family Gemmataceae; genus Urbifossiella. The sequence goes on from JAIEQO010000143.1 coordinate 1,043, forward strand.
GAGCGATTCGTCCCCGGCCTTGCCGTTCAGCCCGGTCAGCCCGGCATCGAGAGCGGTCAGCCCACCGGTGCCGAACGTGGTGTCGACCGCCCCGGACTTGGACAGCTTGACCAGCCCGAGGTCGGTGCCGGTCGGCCCGGACCGGGTGACGGTGCCGGCCAGCAGGACGCTGCCGTCCGACAGGCTCTGGGCGACGGTGGGGGTGAACCCGGCCGGCAGGGCGGCTAAGCCGTCGGTGCCGAACGCCGGGTCGGTGCCGGCGTAGGCCGGGGTGGCCCGGTCCTCCAGGGCTTCGACGGCCAGGCGGCCGGCGGACGTTCGACGCGGGGCGGAGGTCATGGGGGGGTCCTCGGGGCGGCCGGCGGGGTGCCGGTCACTTCCCTGCCCGCCATCCGGCCCCGCATGTGACCGGAAAAAGTCGGCGACCCCCTCGAACGCCCGGCGGCCGGTCGCCGCCTCGTACAGGACCGCCCCGAGGCTGAAGAGGTCGGCCCGGTCGTCGACCTCCTGCCCGTCGGCCTGCTCCGGGGCCATGTACGCGGCCGTCCCCAGGACCGACCCGGCCGAGGTCAGCCCGTCGGCCGGGCCGCCGGCCCGGGCCAGCCCGAAGTCGAGGACCAGCACTCGGTCGTTCGGGGCTTCCAGCCACAGGTTGGCCGGCTTCACGTCCCGGTGGACGACCCCGGCGGCGTGGGCGGCGGCCAGCCCGAGGGCCGCCTCCCGCCCGACCCGGGCGACCTCGTCGGGCGGTAACGCCCCTCCCCGGGCCAGCCGGGCAGCCAGCGACTCGCCGTCCAACAGCGGCATGACCAGGAACGGGGTGCCGGCGTCCTCCCCGACGTGGTAGATCGGGCAGACGTGGTCGTCCCGGACGGCGGCCGCGGCCCGGGCCTCGCGGAGGAACCGGGCCCGGGCGTGCGGACGGGCGGCGAGGACGGGCTGCATGACCTTCAGGGCGACCGGCCGGCCGAGGGCCGGGTCCTCGGCCCGGTAGACGGCCCCCATCCCGCCGGCCCCGATCGGGCCGACGACCCTGAACCCGCCAAGGGTTTGCGGGACCGGGGCGGTGCCGGTGGCGGCCGCCCCGGTTTCGATCAGCGGTCCGGTCGGGTCGGCGGCCAGGCGGCCGGCCTGCCGGAGAACAGCGACCCGCCGCTCGACCTCGGGGAGCAGGTCGGGGCGGTCGTGGCACAGCTCGGCCGGCGGGGTATCCCGGCCGGCGGCGTAGGCCGACTGCCAGGCATCGAGGAGGACATCGAGCGGGTCGTCGGGCGGCACGGGGGCATCCGGCGGGGGTCGGACCGGCGGCGCCGCTCATTCAACCACGCCGGCCGGCCGTCGTCGACAGACCGGCCGCCGATTCGGGCGCCCGAGACGGGGTTTCCACCCGGCCGGCGGGCTGAAAACCGAGCCCGCCGGGCTTGTCGGGCCGGCCGGTCGAGCGTAGGCTAGTGGTGTTGGGGACGTAGCTCAATTGGTTAGAGTACCGGACTGTCGATCCGGTGGTTGCGGGTTCGAGTCCCGTCGTCCTCG
>JAIEQO010000762.1 GCA_019747655.1 Gemmataceae bacterium
CATGGCCGGCCCTCCTAACCCCTCCCCCGTAAGGGGACTCGGGCCGGAGGCCGACCGCTACACCCTCCTGAAGTCTGTTCTAGCCATCGGTTTCGGTTTCGAGTTTGGAGTTTCGAGTTTCGAGTTTCGAGTCCGCGGCTACCCCGGATGACGCCCACCGCCCGTGCCCGGTTCACTGTATTCCGGCCCGACCATCGGGCCCCGGCCGATGTGGCAACTTGAAACTCGAAACTCGAAACTCGAAACTGACCCGATGGAGGTCCTGATCCCCGCCGACCGCATCCGCGACCGGGTAGCCGAGGTGGCCGCCGAGGTGGCCCGGGCCTACGCCGGCCGGCCGGTCACGGTCGTCGGCATCCTCAACGGCTGCGTCGTCTTCCTGGCCGACCTGATCCGGCACATCGACATCCCCCTGCGGGTCGCCTTCCTGACCGCGTCCAGCTACCGGGGCGAGACGACCACGGCCGGCAAGCTGGTCATCCGGGACGAGCTGCTACCAGACCTGACCAGCCGAGACGTGCTCTTGGTCGACGACATCCTGGACACCGGAAAGACGCTGACCCGGGTGGTCGCCCACCTGATCGACAAGGGGGCGGAGTCGGTCAAGGTGGCGGTGCTGTTGCGGAAGGTCGGCCGGCAGGAGGTGCCGTTCGAGCCGGACTTCGTGGCCTTCACCATCCCGGACAAGTTCGTCGTCGGCTACGGGCTCGACTACGACGACGAATACCGGCACCTGCCGTACGTCGGGGTACTGGCGTCCGGCGAAAGTGGGTGAGGCCGGGTCTTGCTGAGGGCGTTCCCTGGGACCGCGGCCGACCCGGCCGCTCTTCGGGCGAGCGGAAGAGCGGCCGGGACGGCCGCGGTCCCAGGGATGGAAGCCCATCCACCCGACCCGGTCTGCGTCGTCCGGTGCTGGCATGGTGTGCGTGGCAAAGACCGGTGATTACGACGTGTGGGTCAGCCGGATCGACCGGCCGTTTTCCCTGTCGGCTCCGTTCGGCGGGGAGGAATTCGCCCTCCTGCTCGTCGTCGCCGATCCGGTCGTGTCGGACGAGGAACGAGCCGCGATCAGCAATCAGATCGTCCGGCAGGGGTGTCGGTATGCGGTCTGCGCCGGGTATGACTGCCCGCGGTGGGACGACGCGATCGACTGGGCCCACCTCGGAACGGACCCCGACTTCACCCCGCCCGACGAGCGGTTCGTCATGACGACCTGGCACGAACACGATTCGTTGGAGGAGGTCGCCTACTTCCTTCGCTGGACGACAGCGTTCGATCGATTCGTCCCGCGGCACTTCTTGGCTCTGGTACTGGGCGGCAGTGCCGACGACGAGGCGCGAATCCGCTCGGCCGTCGAGAAGGAGTTCCGATAATCCGCGTCGGCATAACGCCGGTCTCGTACCCATATCTCCCTGATGCCGACCGTCTTCGCCCTCACACCCGATCTGAACCAGTCCGACGAGACCGGCCAGCTCGTCCGGCTGTCGGCCGGACTGCCCGCCGACCGGTTTCGCGTCGAGGTCGGCGTCCTCGGGCCGGTCGACGCTGCGGCCGCGGAACCCTTGCGTGAGGCTGGGGTGACGGTCCACGCCCTCGGGCTGCGGGGCGGCATCGACATCCGCGGCCTGCGGCGGCTCCGGCGGGCGGTCGCGGCCGCGAGTCCGGATGTCATCCACGCCTGGGGGCCGGGGGCCGTCCGGGCGGCCCGGCTCGTCCCGGGGCCGCGGCTGGTGGCGTCGGCCGCCGAGCCCGAAGCCGGGGCCATCGGCTGGCTGACCGGCCGGCTCCTCCGTCGGGCTAACCGCGTCGTCGCCGCCACCCGGGCCGAGGGCGACCGCCTGCACCGCCTCGGCGTCCGGAGCGACCGGCTGACGCTGATCCCGCCCGGGGTAGCTCCGACCCCGCCCCCGCCGGACCGGGCCGCGTTCCTCCGCGACCTCGGGCTGCCCCCGACCGCCCGGCTGGTGATGACGGCCGGCCCCCTTCCGCCCGGCGGGGGCGACCTGAAGGCCGCCGTCTGGGCGTTCGACCTCCTCCGGTACGACTTCCGCGACTTGTACCTGCTGGTGTTCGGAAGCGGGCCGGGGCGTGCTGACCTCGAGGCGTTCGGCCGCGCCCTGGCGTTCGACGACCTCCGCGTCCGGGTCACCGCCCCGCCGCCGGACCTGCCGGCCATGCTCGGGCTGGCCGAGGTGGTCTGGGTGCTGCGGGGGCGCGGCGGGGTGGGGCTGGCCGCGGCGGCGATGGCCGCCGGCCGGCCGGTGGTCGGTTGGGAGACGCCAGACTTGGCCGAGGTGGTCGAGGACGGGGTGACGGGCCGGCTGGCCGACCGGCGGGAGAAGGCCCGGGTGGCGGCCAAGACCTACGGCCTGCTGGCCGACCCGGGAGCGGCCGCCGCCCTCGGCACCGCGGGCCGGCACCGAGCGGCCGAACATTACACCACCGCGCGGATGGCCGAGCAGTACGCCCGGGTGTATGGGGAACTCGAAACAACCCCACCCCCCGGCCCCCTCCCCCCCCGGGGGGGGGGGGGTTATTAGGTTTATAAGCCAACCCCTCCCCCCGCGGGGGAGGGGGCCGGGGGGTGGT
>JAIEQO010000833.1 GCA_019747655.1 Gemmataceae bacterium
GTCACCGTCCGCCGGGCTCGGCCCCGGGTCGTCCCCAACCCGACGCACGACCGGCATTCCTGGAAGGTCGTCTCGATGTGCCAGCCACGATGCCTCCGATGACGGCGGTGGGGTGGCCCGTGCGGCCAGCGCTCGGGCCGATCCGAGTCCACCGCGCTGGCCGCGGATTCGGCTTCGTCAGCCTCGCCAACTCGGCCTTGTTGGCCCACGTCCGCGGGAGTTGATGCAGCTCCCGGAGCCGGCGGAGCTCGCTGGCGTCGGCCCAGATCACGTGGTGCCCGTCGCCATCCCGGCGGACATGCACCCACCCGACCCGGACCCACCGCCGGACCGTGTCCCTGTTGACCCCCAGCCGCCGGGCCAGCCCGGCCGGGCGGTACTCGTCCGGCCCCAGCCCGGCCGGGCTGCCGTGCGGCGGGCGGCACCCCAGCCCGAGCTGGCCGACCAGCCGCAGCACCATGTCCCTCGTGAACCAGGCGGTCCGCTTCGGCGGCCGGAATCCCTCGGCGTTCAGCCGGTCGGCGATCGCCGCGGCCGTCCGCCGCTCCCCGCACAGCGCCCGCAGCCGGGCGGTCAGCCGCGGGTAGTCGGACTGCTGGTCGTACCGGCGAACGGCCCGGGTCAGGGTGTGCGACCGCACGACCCCGCCGACCCAGTGCAACGCCACGTCGACCCGCTCGCTGGCCTTGTCCACCGTCACCGCCACCCGGTCGAGGAGCAGGCGGGCGATCCGCTGGCGGTCGGCCGGGGTCGTGGTCGCCGCCGACCACACGGCCGGCAGGTCGGCCGCCAACGCCCGGATCGATGACGCCGCGGTGTCGTTCAACCGGGCGGGCTCCGACCGCTGCCACCGCTCGTACGCGTCGTCCAGCGGCCGCTGGTGCTTCAACGCCTCCTCCCAGCGGCGCTCGAGCTCGCGGGCGACGAGCCGGTTCTCGGGCTCACACGCCCGGTACTGTCGGGCCGCCCGCTCGGCCTCGTAGGCCGCCCGCTCCCGCTTCAACTGCCACTGCCGGGTCAACTCGCCCCGCTCCCGCTCGACCCCCTCGACGGCCGCCAGGCTCGCCTCCAGGGCGGCCGGCTGCATCGCGGCCAGCAACTGCTCGGCGACCAGGGCATCCAGCGCGGACCCGTCCGAGAGCCCCTGGCACAGCGGCTCGGCGTAGTCGGCCGACCCGCGGGTGCAAGTGTATGACGGCCGGCGGGCCGGCCCCGGGTAGCGGACCACCATCCGCCGCCCGCAGCGCCCGCACCGGACCAGCCCGGCCAGCACCGCCCGCCCGTTCCGCGGCGCGCCGGCGGTGGCGGCCGTGTTCCGGTTCGCGGTCAGCCGGTCCTGGTTGGCCCGGAACCGGTCCCAGGTGATGTAGGCGGGGGGTCGGTCCCGGATGAGGACCAGGCACTCGTCCGGCCGGCGGATCTGCTCGCCGGTGGCCGGCCGCCCGGGCTGCTTCTTCCGCGGGTCGATCGGGCGGTGCCCGTACCGGTAGGCCCCGGCGTACCCCGGGTGCCGCAGCAGGCTCTGCAGCGTCGCCCGGTTCGGCCGGCGCCACTCCAGCTGCCCCCGGTCCGGCCCGCCGCGGACCCGGACCGGGATGCGGATCTGGTGGTGGACCAGGTAGCGGAGCAGCCCGTGCAGGGTGGCCTGGCGGTCGAACTGGTCGAAGATCAGCCGGACCACGGCCCGGACCTGCTCGTCCGGGTCGATCGCCCACCCGGTCGCCTCCGACCGGACGTACCCGATCGGCGGGACGGCGAACAGCTCCCCGCGGCGGGCCTTGTTCAGCTTCCCTTGATCCATCCGCTGCTTCAGGACGTGGAGCTCCGCCTCGTTCATCATGCCGTGCAGGCCGAGCAACAGGCGGTCCGAGTGGTCGGTCGGGTCGAACACCCCGTCGGCGTCGGCGAGCAGGACCCGGAACCGGCCGCACAGCTCCAGGAGCTGGTGCCAGTCCTTGCACGAGCGGGCCAGTCGGCTCATCTCCAGCCCGAGGATCAGCCCGACCCGGTCGAGGGCGACCTCGGCCAGCAGCCGCTGGAACCCGGGCCGGCCCTCGATCGACTGGCCGCTCTTGCCCAGGTCGGCGTCGATGATCGTGACCCGATCGGGGGGCCAACCGAGGGCCGTTGCCCGGTCCGCGAGGGCGTATTGCCGGGCGGTGGACTCCTTGTGGTCGACGACCTGCTGCGGGGTCGACTGGCGGACGTACACGACGGCCCCGCGGTCGAGGTGCCACGGCTTGAGCTTCGGGGAGCGGACGGGGTCAGTCATGGCCGGCCTCCTTGCGGCTGCGGGCCGCGTGGAGCCGGGCGAGGAGTTGGCCGAGCAGGTCGCGGAGTTGTTGCTGGCGGTCGGCCGGGAGGTGCGCCCACACCGGCGGCGGGTCGGTCGGCGGTGGCGAGGCCGGCGTCAGGCGCGGGGGGGCGCGGGGCGTCGGGTGGTGGCGGGCATGCGACTGCTCCGGTGGGGTCATCCAGGCGTTGCCGGCACCACGCGGCCAGCTCGAGCAACGCCGTCACTCCGATGGTAACCGGATCGCCGGGCCGAGACCCACCCCCCGCTTGAGGGGTAGCCTGCTTGGTTCTTCTC
>JAIEQO010000704.1 GCA_019747655.1 Gemmataceae bacterium
CGCCGGGGCGGCGGGGGCGGCCGGGGCCGCGGCCCGGACCGGGACTGACCGCCGCCGACAAGTTGTGACGGCGCGACCGGGGGGCCACGGCCCCCCGGCTCCTTGCGCGGTGGTACAATGCCCGCGGGCCGGCACCGCCCGCGGGAGGCACGCCGATGGAGACCGCCGAGATGGGCCGGGTCCTGACCCCGATCGCGGTCGAGAACCTGGAAGACCTGTGGGCCGTCCGCCGCGGCGACCTGCCGGCCGACAAGGTCCGCCGGGTCGAGGTGACGGACGCCCTGGTCGACACCGGGGCGTCGCTCCTGGCCCTGCCGACCTCCCTCATCAAGACGCTCGGGTTGAAGAAGGGGTACGAGCGGCCGGCCCGGGCCGCGACCGGGACGACGACCGTGGCCGTGTACGACGTGGTTCGGTTGGCCGTCCAGGGGCGGGAGTGCAAGGTCGAGGTGATGGAGGTGCCGGACGGCACGCCGGCCCTGGTCGGGCAATTGCCGCTGGAGATGATGTCGTTCGTGGTGGACATGACCAACCACCGGCTGACCGGCGACCCGACCACCGGCGGCGAACACGTCCTCGACCTGTTTCTGTTGCCCGGCGGGAACTGTCCGCCCCGCCGGCTTCGGCTTCCATCGTCCGAGCCGATGACCCATAACACGACCCTGATCCGGTTCACCGACCCGCCGATCGAGCCGGACGATCCGCCGCCGGTCCAATGAGGACATCGCCCGGAGGCCGCCCGGTGTGGAAAGAACTCATCCGCCGGTTCGAGCCGGCCGCCCGGTTCCGCGACCCGGTCACGCCGGCCGAGTTGGTCGCCGCCGAGGCCCGGCTCGGCTCCCCGCTCCCGGCCGAACTCCGGGACTGCCTGTTGGAAACGAACGGGGTTGAGACCGAGTACGCGGTACTCCTCTGGGGTGTCGGGCGGATCGCGGACGACAACCACCTGTTCCGCACGAACCCCGAGTTCCGCGACCTCTACATGGCGTTCGACCAGCTCCTCTTCTTCGCCGACGCCGGTAACGGCGACCAATTCGGCTACCGGATGCTGCCGGGCGCCGGCCTCGACACCGAAATCTACGTGTGGAACCACGAGGACGACAGCCGGACCTGGGCCGCCTCGGGATTGGCAAGGTTCCTAGAGAGCTGGTTGACTGGTATGCTCAAGGTGTAGCCAACTGCTGTTCGACGAGGGACGGCTATGAGCGACCACCGCCGCGATGGGGACCCGGATACCATTCTGGTCCAGTTCGTGTCGGTTCCGGTGCCGCCCGACTCGCCCGAGTTCCGGGAGCGGCAACGCCTCGCGGACCTGCGGCCAATCCCCGACTACTTGAAGGGCCCGAAGCCGACCGATCCGCCGCCGGCCGGGTAAGTGCTACCCCAACTCGCGGACCGGGTCGCGGTCGTCCAGGACGTGCATCGGCCGGCGGTCGAACCCCGGGAGCGTGGCCGCCGGGTCGATCCCCAGATGCCGGTACAGCGAGGCCAGCACGTTCGCCGGGGTGTACGGCTTCCCCCTCGACTCCCCGCCGTGCCGGTCCGTCTCCCCGACCACCTGCCCGACCGCGAAGCCGCCCCCGGCCACCACCGCCGCCCCGGCCTCCGGCCAGTGGTCGCGGCCGTCGCCCCGCGAGACGCGGGGGGCCCGCCCGAACTCGCCCCACACCACCACCGCCACGTCCTTCTCCAGGCCCCGGTCGTACAGGTCCTCCACCAGGGCCGTTAGCGCCCGATCGAGTAGCGGCAGTTGGGCCTCGTGGTCGACGAAGTTCTTCTCGTGGGTGTCCCAGTCGCCGACCTTCAGGGTGACGACGGCGACCCCGGCCTCGGCCAGCCGCCGGGCCCGGAGGAAGTTCTCGCCGAACGGGCCGTACCGGTCCCGGGCCTCCGGGCCCTCCCCCTTCAGGTCGAACGCCGCCCGGGCGGCCGGGGTGGCGATCAGGTCGAACGCCCGATCCCGGAACGGGTCGACCCCGGCCGCGGCGTCGAACCGGTCGAGCAGGGCCCGCCGGTCCCGCACCCGGTTCGGGCTTACCCCCTTCGCCGGGGACAGGTCGGCCAGCCCCTCCTTGCGGGGGGCGAACGGCCGGTGGGCCGGGCCGAGGTAGGTCGGCCCCTCGGTGTCGTACAGCTTCGGCGGCTCGTACATCAGGCTGACGTAGGCCGGCAGCCCGCCGGCCGGGCGGCCGAGCCGGCTGGCCACCGACCCGAACACCGGCCGGGTGCCGCGGTCCGGGAACCCGGTCAGGATGTAGTGCGGGGTGTGGTCGCCGATGTCGACCGACTTGATGCCGCGGATGACCGCCAGCTTGTCCATCATCCGGGCGGTCAAGGGCAGGTGCTCGCACACCCGCACGCCAGGGAGTGCTGTCGGGATGGTGCCGAACTCGCCGCGGACCTCGGCCGGGGCGTCCGGCTTCGGGTCGAGGCTGTCGAGGTGGCTGGCCCCGCCCCGCAGCCAGACCATGATGACCGACTTGCCCCGGGCGGCGTCAGAAGCGGCCCGTGCCCGGAGCACGTCGGCCAGGGTGAGGCCGGCGAACCCCAGGGCCCCGACCCGGAGCACGTCCCGGCGGGCGATCCGGCCGCGG
>JAIEQO010000040.1 GCA_019747655.1 Gemmataceae bacterium
TCTCGCCGCCAGCGTCATCTGCTTCCGCATCCTCAACGACGGTGTCTTGTAGTCGGGTCGGTTTTGTCAGAGCCTGTAAGGCCAAGTACGACGCTCTCGTAGCTGACAAGGTGCCGCAAAAGCTGGTTGGCGAAACCCCGGGCGGCAGGACGAAGATCGAATATCATTACGAGGGACTTGACCCCAACGGCCCCCACATCAACATCGGCGTCCCGGAATACCAGCTACCCGGGTTCAACGATGCCGTGATCGGCGTTCGCATCCTTCCCCCGAAGAAGTGACCCCTCATGATCAAAAGCGACCTGTATGCGAAGATCACGGCTCTCCTCGCTTCCGGGGCGAGGAACGAGGCAGAGTTGCTCATCGGCACCAACCGAGCGGCGTTGAGCGAACCGGAGTACAAGGAGTGCCTCGGTAACCTGCACTTCTACGCCAAGAATTATCAGAAAGCGACCATGTTGTACGAAGCGGCGATGGAGTCATGGCCGGAGTACGATTGTGCCCGTTACCACTATCTGCTTGGAGTGCAGGCGGAACAGGCCGGGCAGTTGTCCAATGCCTTTGAGCGGTATCAGGCAGCCATCGGGATCGAGCCGGGCTTTGTGGATGCGTACATCGAACTCGGCGGCCTACTCTGTAAAGTTGGGGATTTCGAGGGTGCCTTCCAGTGCTACACCGACGCTATCGGGATTGACCCGGCAGACCTTGCCATCCGCCATAATCTCCTTCAAGTGCTGTCGCAGTTGGCCCAGAAGGACCCGGCGACTTATTCTCAGCCCCTCAAGGACGCCCAAGCCGCGTACGACGCCGCAAAGGGGTCGTTGAGCCAGCCCGAAAGTGCGCGGGTGTGGTAGCAGTCCATCCACATGAAGGGCACCGGGGCGTCGGTGGTCCACGGGGGCGGGGATGGGACCAGCGCCCCCGGGTTCGCGCGTCGAGTTCCCTTCGTAAATCTCCGCGGCCCCCACCGCCGAGACGTGGGCGTACAGCTACGACCACGACGGCCGGCTGACCGGGGCGTCCAAGAGCAACACCGACGGCGGGGCGGCGACCGCGACCGTGGCCTACGCCTACGACGCCTGGGGGAACCGGGTCAGCCGGACCGGCTGGGACGGGGTCACGACCACCACCGAGCGGTTCGCCGTGGACGGGTGGGACACCGCCAAGCCGGGCGCGGTCGGGACGGAGAACTTCGACATCTGGGCCGACCTGGACACGTCCAACACGGTCACCAGCCGGCGGCTGTTCGGGGCCGGGTTCGACGACCCCGAGGCCCGGGTGGCGGGCAGCGCCGTGACGTGGTACGCGGCCGACCTGACCGGGTCGGTCCGGCGGGCCCTAGACGGGGCCAGGGCGGTCACCCACTCGGCCGCCTACGACGCCTTCGGGAACCTCACGTCGGGCACGCTCCCGGACCGGTACGGGTACGCCGGGCGGGAGTGGGACCCGGTCTCGAAGACGTACTTCAACCGGGACCGGGTGTACGACCCGGCGGTCGGCCGGTTCCTGTCCGAGGACCCGGAGGGGCTGGCCGCGGACCCCAACCCGTACCGGTACGTCCGGAACCGCCCGACCACCGCCACCGACCCGAGCGGCCGGTACTGGTTCGTCGACCGGCCCGGGGACTACGACAAGTTCGAGGCGTTCCTGCGGGCGAACGGCGTCCGGTTCAAGTTTTACGAGCAGGAAGGGCGGGGCCGGTACTACTGGATCGACCCGGCCGACCGCGACCGGTTCCGGGACGCCTGGGTCCGGGCCGGGGCCAGCCCGGAGTTCGCCGACCAAGTCACCGGGGCGGCGTTCGACCGGACGGGCCGGGACAACCTGGCGATGGGGGGCGACCCGGCCGGGGAGTGGTTCCACGACCCGAAGGGGTCGGTGGCGGGGTCGGCGCGTGTCGCCCGGTGGATGGCCGAGTGGGACGCCGAGGCCCGGGCCCGGGACGGGATCGGTAAGGGAGGCCAGCCGCCGGGGCCCGGGGACCGCAAAGCCCCGTACACCACACTCAGCGGGGGCCCGGTCTACGACCTCCCACCGCCGCCGGTCGAGTGGCCGGCCCCCGAGTACGACCCGTTCCTCGACGCCCCGCGCCCGGGGCTCGGGTATGTACCGCCCCCGGGTTACCCGAACCTCAACTACGCCCCGGGCTTTTTCCCGGACCCAATCTTCGGTGACTACGGGCAGCAGGACCTGGGCGGCAACCCGGACGGGTGGCTGATCCCGGGGATGGTCCCGGACTCGGTCGGCGGCCCACGGCCAGCCCCCCCGGGGTATGTATGCCCGGACCCGGGCAAGGGCGGGTCCAAGCCCTACGGGCGGCCGTTGACCTTCCGGGACCTCCTGCCGCACGCCGGCGGGTTGGCGGGGGGCGTCGGGGGCCTCGGGGCCCGCGGGCTATACGGCCGGGTACACCGGCCACCGGCGCCGGGAATGGCCCGCGGCGTTCCCGGCCTCGGCTGCTTTGCGGCCGGGACACCGATTCGCACCCCGGTCGGTTCGCGCCCGGTCGAGGTGTTCACGCCCGGCGATTTGGTACTCATACCGTCTTGCAGTGAACCCTTATGATTCGAGCCTGGTGGCCCATCGGGACCCGATGGCCC
>JAIEQO010000727.1 GCA_019747655.1 Gemmataceae bacterium
GGCCGCTCTTCGACCCGGCGAAGAGCGGCCGGGACGGCCGCGGTCCCAGGAAGGCCACCGGTCCGGCCAAGGTTTCCAGACACACTCTGAGCCGCGGCGTGACCCGGGCGGGTCGTCGGGGCCGCGACCGATTTCGCTTGCCCCTTTCCCCCACCTCGGTTACGCTCGCCAGTCTCCCGCCCTCCTCCTTCCGGTCGATCCCATGCTCCGCCGCATCGTCCTCCCGGCCGCGGTCGCCGCGGCCTTCGCCCTGGCCGTGTACGCGGCGTCCGAGCGGCCGCCGGCCGCGGCCGACAAGCCGCTGCCGGAGATGAAGTTCGACGACGTCCGGGAGATCGCCCCCGGCGTCTTCTTCCGCTACTCGTCCATCAGCGCCACCGACCCGTCGGTCCCGTTCGGCGGGTCGAACCACACCTGGGTGGTGTTCAAGGACTACGTCGTCGTCGTCGACGCCAACTTCCCGAAGGAAGCCGCGGACGTGGTCGCGGCCATCAAGAAGACGACCGACAAGCCGATCCGGTACGTCCTGGACACCCACCACCACGGCGACCACGCCTACGGGAACGGCGTCTGGGCCAAGGAGGGGGCCAAGCTGGTCGCCCACAAGAACGCCGCCCGGCTGCTGAAGGTGAACGGCCCGAAGCAGTGGGAGGACGCCAGCAAGGACCGGGAGGACCTCCGCAAGACCGAGCTGAAGCAGGCCGACATCTCGTTCGACGACCCCTACGTCCTGGACGACGGGGTGCAGCGGGTCGAGTTCCGGCACTTCGGCCACAGCCACACCGCCGGCGACGCCGTGGCCTACCTGCCCAAGCACAAGATTCTTTGCACCGGCGACGCCTGCGTGAACGGGGCGTTCAACTTCATGGGCCACTCGAACTCGGCGAGCTGGATCAAGTGCCTGGAGGGGATGGAGAAGCTGGACGTCGACCTGGTCTGCCCGGGGCACGGGAAGGTCGCCCGGAAGGACCTCCTGGCGACCCAGAAGCGGTACTTCGTCGACATGCGGGCGGCGGTCCAGAAGGGGATCGACGCCAAGAAGGGGCTCGACGAGATCACCGCCGGGCTCGACCTGCCGTGGTACAAGGAGTGGACCGGGAAGGCGGCCAAGGACATCAAGGACAACGTCAAGCACGTCTACGACGAGCTGACCGGGAAGGTGGACCACGAGCGGCTGGGGGCGGCCCCGCCGCCGCTCGACTGGCGGGCCGAGCCGCGGGGGTTCGCCGGGCGGTAGTGGGTTCCGTTCCCGGCGGGCGGGGGCGTGAGGCCCCTAATGTGTCTCTCTGGCGAACCGCGACCGTGAGGGAGCGGGTGGGATCACCCCCTCGCTGACGCTCGGGGTTCGCCCGGAAACAGGCGGCTCACGGCCCCCCGCCCGCCGAGATTGTACCAGGGATTTGACCGGCGGCCGGCGGGGTCCCATAGTTCAGGGCCACGCGCCCCACCGGACCCCGCCCATGACCACCGGAACCGTCGCCGCGCCGTCGGCGGTCGTCCTCGGCCGTTACGCCCTGGGCCACGAAATCTCTGCCGGGCCGGACGGCCGGGCCCGCCGCGGCCGGGACCGGCGGACCGGACGGCCGGTCGTCGTCACCGTCTTCGACGGGCTGGCCGACGACCCGGACCGCCACCACCGGACGGCCCGGGCGTTCCGGGCGGCCGCCCGCCTGGACCACCCGAACGTCGTCCGGACGCTCGACTTCGGGGTCGACGCCGGGTCCGGGTACGCCGTCACCGAGCCGCCCGACGGCGCCCCGCTCGCCGCCCGGGTGGCCGGCGGCGGGCCGCTCGAACCGGCCGACGTGGGCCGGATGGTCGCCGAGTTGGCCGACGCCCTCGACTACGCCCACGCCGGAGGACTCGTCCACGACGGGATCACCCCGGACCGGGTGTTCGTCCGGGCGGACGGCGGGGTGCGGCTGGGCGGGTGGGGGTTCGCGGCCGCCGCCGGGCGGTGGGGGTCGGCCCCGGCCGAGGACGTGGCCGACCTGGCCGAGGTGGTCTACCTCGCCCTGACCGGCCGCCCGTGGCCGGAGGGGTTCGACCCGGAGGCCGGCGGGGTGTCCGACACCATCCGCCGGGCGATCGACCCGGACCCGGCCCAACGGCCGGTGTCGGCCGGGGCGTTCGCCCAGTCGCTGGTGGACGACCGGCGGGTGGACGTCCGCCACCCGATCGCCCCGGGGCTGATGGGGGCGGCCGGGGCGGACGACCCGCTCGGGGCGTGGCCGGTGATCGTCCAGGACGTGTCGGCCGGGGGGGTCGGGCTGCTGATCGGCCGGCGGGTCGAGCCGGGGACGGCCCTGCGGATCGCGTTCGGCGAGGGGGTGACGGTCCGGGCCCGGGTCGTCCGGGCCGGGGCGAAGGCGTTCGGCCACTGGTTCCACGGCTGCGCGTTCGCCGAGCCGCTGGCGGCCGACGCCCTGGCCGGGCTGCTCCGCCGGGCCGGCGAGGCGGTGGTGGTCTCGTAGGGCCGGCTGTGCCGGCCGGGTTGTTGCTTCCTTCCCGTGCCGGGCGAGCGGGGGGCGGGAGCCCCCCGGTTTAACAACCGCAAAAAGGGGGGGTAGCCCCCCCCGACCCACCCCCCGTCCCATAAAAA
>JAIEQO010000583.1 GCA_019747655.1 Gemmataceae bacterium
CGCGACCGCCCCGGCGGTGGTGGCGAGGCCCCGCCGGGACAGCCGGCCGGCCAACACCTTGCGGGCGTGGGCCAGCCGGCTCGACAGGGTGCCCTCCGGCACCCCGAGCCGGGCCGCGGCTTCTTTGCGGCCCAGCCCTTGCAGCTCGCACAAGACGACCGCCGCCCGGTACTTCTCGGGCAGGGCGGCGAGTTCCTCGTCGATCGCCCGGCGGAGGTCGGCCGGGTCGTGGTCGGCCGGGGGGTCGTCCCGGGCCGCGGGTTCCGGGGCGTCGGGCACGGCCTGCTCCTTCACCCGCCGGCGGGCCTTGCGGGCTTCCAGGGCGGTCCGGGTGGCGACCCCGTAGAGCCAGTTCCCGAGGAGGTCGGGCTTGGCCACCTGCCCGGCCCGGCGGGCGAGGACGAGGAACGCGGCCTGGAAAGCGTCCTCGGCGTCCTCCGGGTTGCCGGTCACCCGCCGGCCGACGGCCAGGACCATCGGCCCGTGCCGGCGGACCAGCTCGGCGAAGGCGTCCTCGTCCCGGTCCCGGGCGAACCGGGCCAGGAGGTCGCGGTCGGGCGGGCCGTCGGGGACGAGCCGGAGGACGGCGAGCAGCGGGCGGGCGGGCATCGGCGGCCCCGGGGGGTTCGGCCGGACACCGGGTACTGGCGGCCCCCGACCCGGCGCGTCGAAAAAAGTTTGACGAAGACAAGGTTAACCACAGAGTCACAGAGGGCACAGAGCAAGACGAATCTTGGAATCAATCCAAGCCTCTTTCCGTCTTCTGCTGCTCCGTGTTCTCTGTGACTCTGTGGTTAACTCCTCCGGGACCTTCGCCATGCCCACCGTCGCCGAGATCGCCGCCCACCTGGAGGCGTTCGCCCCGGCCCAGACGGCGGCCGACTGGGACAACGTCGGGCTGTTGCTCGGCGACCCGGCGTCGCCCGTCGAGCGATTGATGACCTGCCTCACGGTCACGCCGGATGTCGTCGAGGAGGCCGTCGCCGAGCGGGCGAACTTGATCGTCAGTCACCACCCGATCCTGTTCCGGGGGGCGAAGCGGTTGGTGGCCGGGAAGGGCGACGGGGATGTTGTCCTGCCGCTGGCGAAGGCCGGGGTGGCGGTCTACTCGCCGCACACCGCGTTCGACAACTGCCCCGGCGGCGTCAACGACATCTTGTGCCGCCGGCTGGGCGTCGAGGCCACCGAGCCGCTCCGGCCGCGGGAGGGGCCGCGGGGGTACAAGCTGGCCGTGTACGTCCCGGACGGCGACCTGGCGAAGGTGTCGGACGCCCTGTTCGGGGCCGGGGCCGGAGTGATCGGGAAGTACACCGAGTGCAGCTTCCGGGTGCCGGGGAAGGGGACGTTCCTCGGCGGCGAGGGCTCGAACCCGACGGTCGGGCAGGCGGGCCGGCGGGAGGAGGCCGACGAGTGGCGGCTCGAAGTCGTTCTGCCCGAGGCGAAGGTGGCCGGGGCGGTCCGGGCGTTGCGGCAGGCCCACAGCTACGAGGAGCCGGCCTACGACATCTACCAGTTGAAGGCGGGCCTGACAGGCGGGGAGGGGCGGGTGGGGGATTTGGCGAAGCCGACGACCCTTGGCGAGTTGGCCGACCGGGCGAAGCGGGAGTTGGCCGCGGCGTCGGTCCAGGTGGTCGGCGACTTGAGCCGGCCGGTGAAGAAGGTGGCGGTGGCGTGCGGGGCGGCGGGCGAATTTCTGGTGGATTCGCTCCGGGCCGAGGCCGATGTCTTCGTCACCGGCGAGCTGCGGTTCCACGACGCGCTGGCGGCCCGGGCGGCCGGGGTCGGGGTGATCGTCCCCGGCCACTACGCCACCGAGCGGCCGGCCGTCGAGGAACTGGCGGCCAAGCTCGCGGCCGACTTCCCGGGCGTGACCGCCTGGGCCAGCCGGCGGGAGCGGGATCCGCTCGGGCCGGGGTGACAGGTCCGGTTGATTCGCGGACTTACGGCCGGTATGCCCGCGGCCACGGCACGGATGCCAGGGGGGCGAGATGCTGTTGCGCCGCGCGTTCGCCGGGGTGGTGGTCCTGTTCGGGCTGTCCGTCTGGTCGTGGGCCCGGGGCGACGCTGCGGGCGACCCCCGGGAGGCCGAGCCGGTCCGGACGGCCGTCGCGGCGGGTGAGTACGCCGGCGGTAACCGGGACGACGCCGCGTACCGGTTCCGGACGAACCAGGCCCGGCACTGGCGGCACGTCATGATCGGCGGGCGGTAAGATAAGGCGGTCCCCGTCCCCGGGCCGCCTCATGACCACGATCCACATCGAGCCGGTGCCGCTGCGGTGCGGGCCGGGCGTCATCCTCGCTTTCGTCTGCGACCGGACCGGCCTCGACGCCAAGCACGTCGGCAAGATCGCGTTCCTCGGCCGCGGGGCGACGGTCGAGGTCGATGCGGCGAAGGCGGCCGCGGCCGTGAAGGCCCTGGACGGGGCCGAGCTGAACGGCCGGCCGGTCCGGGTGCGGTTCGCGGGCAAGGCCGACTTCGCCCGGCCGGACCACTTCTCCCGCCTGTCCCACCTACTCGACCTGGAAGCCGCGGCGGAGGAGGCCGAGGCCCGGCAGCGGGCGAAGGACGGCACCGACCGCGGCGACGGCACCACCCTGACCGC
>JAIEQO010000701.1 GCA_019747655.1 Gemmataceae bacterium
TGCTGACCGCCCCGGCCGGCACCCCGGAGCCGGCCCCGGCCGCCGACCGCTGGCCGGCCGTCCGGGCGGCGCTCGTCCAGACCGCCCTCGACTGGGAACTGCTCGACGAGCGGGAGACCCGGTACGTGCTGGCCCGGGCGGAGGACTTCGAGGCCGACCTGAACCTGCTCCGGCGGCGGCACGCCGAGCTGGCCGGGGCCCCCCGGCTGGGCGAGGCCGCCCGGTTCCCGGACAAGGACGTGGTGAACGAGTGCGTCCGGGCGAACCGGGCGTACCGCAAGCACCTGGACGCCCGGATGGTGTGGGAGGCCGACCGGGCGGCGGTCCTGCGGGTGGCGGCGTGCGAGACCGACCGGCTGTACAAGGCGTGGGACGCGGTCCGGGACGCCCGGTGCGACTTCTACTACGTCACCGTCCGCCGGCTGGCCCTGAAGCGGGTGAAGGACATGATCGGGGAGGACGCCTACGCGGCCGGCGAGCTGCCCCCGTTCCTGCCCGAGTGGGCGACCCACGCGGCGCGGTGACACGCCCCCCCCGCCCGGACCGGCGGTAACTCTGTCCCGGGGGGTAAAGGTTACAGGGTAAGAGTTGCAACCCGGCCGGTCGAAGTTACCGCCTCGCGATTGACGAGCCCCGGCCCCTCGGCCGGGGCCGGTTTTTTTATCCCCCAATCCCACTACGGCTTGCGGCTGCTCTTTCGGCTTCGCCCACGGCCCGGCACACCGACTGCTTTATGCTCTCCCGTCGAACGGTTCTCCCCCAGAACCCGCGACGCCGGCGGCCGCGACTCCCCCAGGGTCGGCCGCCGTGACCCGGGGCCGGCCACCCCCCGACGCCCACCCCCAGTGGCGTCCCGGCCGGCCCGGTGATCCCCCAGTCGGTATTCCCCCCGCGAGCCGCCCGGACCCCCATCCGGGCGGCTCGGTCTTTTCACAGCCGGGCCGGCCGCCCGGCCGCGCCCCCCCTCCCTATCTTCCGCTGCTTCCGCCCCCTATCGGACCGGCCGATCCCGTCCGTATAATCACGCGGGCAGCCCCGCCGACTCGCCGCCGAGACGTTGTGATGAACGCCCCGCTGTTCGTCGTCCCGCACGCGCCGTCGGTCATCGACCCGGCCGCCCCGCCCGGGGTGGCCGAGACCAACGACCTCCTGCGGCAGTTGCTCGACGCCCAGCGGGAGACGGTGGCCCTGCTCCGGGCCCAGCAGGCGGCCCAGGACCAGAGCGCCCGGTGGCGGGCGTTCCTGGCCCGGTGGGCCGAGGAGTTCCCGGAGATCGGCGGGGCCTGCAAGCAGACCCTGCCGGCCCTCGAGCGGACGTTCCTCACCGTCGTCCGGGACCTGACCACCCGGCTGAAGGAGGCCGGCGACGACCTGGACGACGAGTTCGTCCTGGGCGAGTTCCTCGACCGGTTCGGCATCCGGGTCGGCCAGCTCGGGACGATCATCAACCAGCTCGGCCCGCTGGCCGAGGCGGCCCCGCCGCCGGCGTCGTCGGACGGCTCGTGACCGTTCGCGGCGAGCGGGGGGCGTGAGCCGCTGATTGCCGACGGATCAGGGGGCTCACGCCCCCCGCTCGCCGAAGTCAGAAAGCGCGATGGACATAGCACCCGCCGACCTGACGCGCATCCGGGAGCTGTACGGCCGCGGGCTGTACCGGCAGGCGTATGCCGTGGCCGAGG
Source organism: Gemmataceae bacterium (assembly GCA_019747655.1). GTDB lineage: Bacteria > Planctomycetota > Planctomycetia > Gemmatales > Gemmataceae > Urbifossiella. The sequence goes on from JAIEQO010000701.1 coordinate 1,680, forward strand.
GGCTCGGCCCGGTCCGGGCCTGGGCCGGGACACCGGCCCGGCTGATCGGCGGCCGGCTGGCCATCCAGCTTGGGGCCCCGCGGCTGGGCCGGGGGCTCCACCTGGCCGCCTACCGGTCCACCCCGGCCCACCCGGAGGCCGTCTACTACCACGCCCGCTACCGGCTGGAGAAGTTCGGCCCGCTGGCCGCCTGGCGGTTCGTCCGCACGCACCCGGACTGGTCCGACGCCCCGCCGGAACTCCAGGCCGACTGGCTGGCCCTGTCCGGGTTCGTGGCCGCCCGGCTGCGGGACTTCGACCGGGCCGATCGGTGGCTGAACCGGGCGGAGAGCACCGCCCCGGACCGGCCGTGGCCCCAGGTCGAGCGGGCCGGGAGCCTGGAGCTGGCCGACCGCACGGCCGACGCCCTGGCCGCCGCCCGCCGGGCCTTGCAGCTCCAGCCGTGGTTCCGCCCCGGGGTGCAGTCGGCCGGGCACCTGCTCGTCCGGCTCGGCCGCGACCGGGAGGCCCTGGACCTCCTGACCGAGGCCGTCGGGCACATCGAGAGCGGACTCGTCGTCGCCCAACTCGCCGCCCTCCAGCACGACCTCGGGCACCACGTCGACGCGGCCCGGAGCCTCGACCGGTATGCGGAACTCTGCCCGCTGATGGAGCCGGAACTGACCAAGTGGCTGTCCGCCCGCCGGGCCGACGCCGCGTACACCCTGGGCGACTGGCCGGCCGCCGCCGAGCACGCCCGGGCCGCCGGGGACGAGCTGTACACGGCGTTCGCGGGGCGGCTCGAAACCCGACCCCACCCCCCGGCCCCCTCCCCCGCGGGGGGAGGGGGAGGGAGCCCCGAGCCGGCCGCCCCGACTCCGGAGGCCACACGGGAACCCCGACCGCCTTCTTTCTCCCCCTCCCCCCGCGGGGGAGGGGGCCGGGGG
>JAIEQO010000227.1 GCA_019747655.1 Gemmataceae bacterium
GGCGACCGCCGCCGTCCCGGCCGCCCGGGCCCGCCGCCCGGGCAGGAGGTTGGCCCCGGCGGCGAGTACCAGCCCGGCCCCGCCGGCCACCACCGCCCCGAGCCGCTCGACCTCGTCGTTCATCCGCCGCCCTACCCCGGGCCCGGGCCCGGTCGCCCGTACAGTGTCCGAGATACCCGCCCGGCGGTGAGACGGCGGTGATCCCCGGGGGAGAAATCGGTGACGGCCGCGGCCGGCCCTCACCGCCCCCTCACGACTCACCCCCTCCGCCCGAGCATCCGGTCGAGCGAGTCGCCGGTCTGGTAGACCAGCGCCTCGGGGTAGTGCGGGTACGGGTGGAAGTACTCGAACGTCAGGTAGCCCTCGTACCCGGTCCGGGCGAACGCCTCCAGCACCGCCGGCCAGTTCGTCGTCCCGTCCAACAGCGGCCGGAACGCCTCCAACGACACGTCCGTCCCTTTCTTGGTGAACTCCTTCAGGTGGACGTTCTTGGTCCGCTTGCCGAGCTGGTCGATCCAGTGCTCCGGGAACTGGTACATCATGATGTTCCCGGTGTCGAAGTGGACCCGCACCCGGTCGCTCCCGAACGAGTCGACGAAGGCGTTCATCTCCCCGGGCGTCATCAGGTAGCCGTTGAAGAAGATGTTCTCCATGTTCAGAAAGACCTTCAGCTTCTCGGCCGCCGGGATCAGCGACCGGACGGCCTCCTTCGCCCGCTTGTCGCACACGTCGTTCGGCACCGGCTCGTGGTCGGTCCGCCACGGGATGTGGACGGCCCCGGGGACGACCAGCACGTTCTCGGTCCCGAGGTGGTGGGCGCACTTGGCGATCTTCCCGGCCAGCTCCAGCCCCCTCGCCCGCTTGGCCGGGTCGTTGCTGGTCAAGGGGTACGGCCAGAACAGGAACGAACACATCCCGCTGACGGCGATCCCGACCTTCTCGGCGGTCCGCCGGATGGCCGCGAACTCCTTCGGCCCGTTCTTCGGGGAGAGGTCGTTGTCCAGGTCGTAGTTCAGCTCGATCCCGTCGAACCCGGCGTCCTTCGCCAGCCGCAGGCACTGCTCCAGGGTCATCCGCTCGGGGTACGGGAACGCCCACAGGTTGATCGACTTCTTGAACGGGTACTTCTTCCGCGGGGCGTCCGGCTGGCCGGGGGCGGCCCCCGCGGCCACGCCGAGGGCGGCGGCCGAGAGGGCGAACAGGTCGCGGCGGGTCGGGTCGAACATGGGTAGGCTCCGGGCGGGGTGGCCCCATCATCGCCGATCCGCCGGCCGAAGCAACCACATGAAATCTTACTGAACGCCTTGACACTGTCGGTGGTTTATGATATTTTGTACAGTTATCGCCCAGCCCCGGCTGACGGGCGAGGGGTGGTAGGCTCCGTTGCCGGATCCGGCAACGGAGGGGCTGTAGAGGAAGTGCAATGAGGGTTACGGGTTACGCCGAAACCGACCGCCGACCGTTGCCGCCCGGCCGCCAACCCGGCCGGGCGATTTCTTCCCCAAGCGTTTCGGGAATGACGAGTTAAGACAACCAGACCGGGTCGAAGAAAAAGAGGGGGGAGGGGGTGGCCACCCGAACCCGGACGAAACAAGCTGTCGGTGGCCCTGTCCCGACCGCCCTTCCCCGTCGAGGTCTCCGAGATGATCCCGCTCGTCCTCGCCCTGCTCGTAACGGCACCCGATGACGCCTCCCCCATCCCGGCCGGGGCGAAGGTCGAGAAGCTGGCCGGGGGGTTCGCCTTCACCGAGGGGCCGGCCCCGGACGCCGACGGGAACGTCTACTTCACCGACCAGCCGAACGACCGCATCCTCCGCTGGGGCACCGACGGCATGCTGACCACCTTCCTGGAGCCGAGCGGCCGGTCGAACGGCCTCTGCTTCGACAAGGCCGGGAACCTGTGGGCCTGTGCCGACGAGAAGAACGAGCTGTGGCGGATCGACCCGAAGACGAAGGAGAAGACCGTCGTAGTTAAGGACCACGGCGGGAAGCTGCTCAACGGCCCGAACGACATCTGGGTCCGGCCGGACGGCGGGGCCTACTTCACCGACCCGTTCTACAAGCGGCCGTACTGGAAGCGGGGGCCGCAGGAGCAGGACGTGCAGGGCGTCTACTTCGTCTCCCCCGACGGTAAGCTGACCCGGGTAGAAGGCGGGCTGAAGCAGCCCAACGGCATCATCGGCACGCCGGACGGGAAGACGCTGTACGTGGCCGACATCGGGGCCAACAAGACTTATGCCTACGACATCGCCGACGACGGGTCGCTGACGAACCGCCGGCTCTTCTGCGAGCAGGGGTCGGACGGGATGACGCTGGACGACGCCGGGAACGTCTACCTGACCGGCAAGGGGGTGATGGTCTACAGCAAGGCCGGGAAGAAGGTGGCCCAGGTGGACGTGCCGGAGGGGTGGACGGCCAACGTCTGCTTCGGCGGGAAGGACATGCGGACGCTGTTCATCACCGCCAGCAAGGGGTTGTACGCGGTCGAGACGAAGGTGAAGGGGGCGGCCCGGCAGTAGCCGGCGCGGCCGGAAGGCCCGGGGCCGGCATGCCGGCCCCGGGGTCGAACACACTACTTCCCGGCCGGGCAGCAGCCGAGCGGGCAG
>JAIEQO010001074.1 GCA_019747655.1 Gemmataceae bacterium
ACGAGCCCGGCGGCCAGCAGACCGGCGGCCGCGACCGGGACGAGCCGGCGGCGGGGCTTGCGCGGGGGCGGAGTCTCCGACCCGGCGACCCGGGCCAGTTCGCGGACGAACTGCCGGCAGTCGGCCCACCGGTCCTCGGGCCGCTTGGCCAGGGCCCGGGCGACGACCGGCCGCTCCGACACCGGGAGCATCGACAGGTCCGGCGGGGTGGCCGCGTGGTCCATCAGCATCGACCACGCCGTCCCGGCGAACGGCAGCCGGCCGCCCCGGAGCAGGACGTAGGTGACGGCCAGGGAATACTGGTCGGACCGGTCGGTCGGCCGGTTCCGGGCCAGCTCCGGGGCGGCGAACGCCGGGGTCAGGCTCTCCCGGGCCGAGTCCGACCCCGGCTCGCTGTCGGTCCGGGCCAGCCCGAAGTCGCCGACCTTGACCGTGTCGCCGACCAGCAAGAGGTTTTGTGGCTTGATGTCGCAGTGGCGGACGCCGGGGCCGCCGCCCGGCCGGCCGGGGCCGTTCAGGTAGTCGATCCCGCGGGCCGCCTGGCCCATGTACTCGACCAGCTCGGGGAACGGGATGCCGGGTAGACCCGAGGCGGTCGCCCGGGCCAGCCGGTCGGCCAGCGTCTCGTCGGCCAGCTCCATCCCGACGACCAGGTAGCCGTCCCGCTCCCACGCCCCGAACACCGGCAGGAGGTGGGCGTGGCGGAGCCCCCGGACCAGCTCCAGCGACCCCAGCTCGTGGGCCCGCTTCGCCCCCAGCCGGGTGAACTTCAGGGCCGACGGGAACCCGCCCGGGCCGACCGCCTCCCACACCACCCCGGTCGCCCCGGCCCCGAGCCGGGCCACCAGCCGGTACCCCGGGACCGGCTCGTCCCCGGCCCGGAGGTCGGGCAGGAGGTCGTCGTCGGCCGAGTCGTCGGCCCGGACGGTCGAGTGGTCGTCCGACGGCAACTCCCACGGGCGGGGCGGGTCGCCGCGGCCTCCCGGCTCCGGCGGGCCGTCCCCGGCCGCTTCGTCCCGTGGCGTCATCCGGAGCCTCCGTCCGAGGATCGACCGGGCGGGCAGAACCGGCTCAATAGAGGGCCGCGAACCGGGCCGGGATTCGGGCCAACCATCAACCGTAGGGGTCGTACCGGAACTTGTCAACGATTTACCGGGGTCGTCCGGTCCACCACGCCGGGCCGCGACGGTTTACCTCCGCCCCCGGTTCGGGTAGGCTAAACCCATCCGCCAGCCGCTCCATCGCCGGAGTCCCGCCGCATGACCCTCCCCCGCCCGGCCCGGGCGCTCGTGCTCCCGGCCGTCGCCGCCTGTCTGCTCGCCCCCCACGGCTACGGGCAGAAGACGGTCGAGCCGCCCACCGCCCAGGACCTCCTCAAGCCGAAGCCCCGCCCGAAGAAGGCCCCGCTGCCGCGGAGCCGGCTGCCGCTGGAGTTCGTCAAGAACGAGCGGATCGCCCTCGTCGGCAACTCCCTGGCCGAGCGGATGAGCCTGTTCGGCCACTTCGAGACGCTCCTCCACCTCCGGCACCCGGACAAGGAGCTGGTGGTCCGGAACTTCGGCCGCCCGGCCGACGAGGTCGGCGTCCGCCAGCGGTCGGCCGACTACACCCACATCGACGACCCGCTGTACGCCTTCAACCCCGATACGTTCATCTGCTTCTTCGGGTTCAACGAGTCGTTCAAGGGTCCCGAGGGCGTCGAGAAGTTCAAGGCGGACTACGAGCGGTTCCTCGACGAGACCGCGGCCCAGTACCCCCGGGACGATGCAAAAAGCCCGCCGCGGTTCGTGCTCGTCTCGCCGGTCGCGTTCGAGGCCACCGGCGAGCCGTTCCAGCCGGACGGGAAGGCCGAGAACGCCAACCTGAGGCTGTATGCCGACGCCGTCAAGGCCGTCGCCGAGAAGCGGAAGCTGGCGTTCGTCGACCTGTTCACCCCGACCCTGGCGGCGTTCGCCGAGAAGCCCGGCGCCCAGTACACGGTCAACGGCTGCCACCTGAACGAGGCCGGCGACCGGCTGACGGGCGACGCCCTCGGCGGGCGGCTGTTCACCGACGGGGACGGCGTGATCCAGGGCACCGAGACCTCGACCTACCACCGCCTGCGGGACGCCGTCGTCGACAAGGCGTTCGTCCACCAGCAGGACTACCGGATGGTCAACGGGTGGTACGTCTACGGCGGCCGCCGGACCTACGACACCGAGACCTTCCCCCGCGAGTACGCCAAGCTCCGGGCGATGGCCGCCGTCCGCGACCGGTACGTCTGGGACCTCGCCCAGGGCAAGCCGGTCGCCGAGAAGCCGGACGACTCGAAGACCGGCGACCTCCACGTCCCGCCGACCCGGTTCGGCCAGCCCGGGCAGAAGTACAGCGAGGCCGAGCGGCTCCGCTACCTGTCGCCCGAGGAGTTCGTGAAGTCCTGCAAGGTGCCGGACGGGTTCGAGATCCAGCCGTTCGCCGACGAGGGGAAGTTCCCGGAGATCGCCAAGCCGGTGCAGATGAACTTCGACGGCAAGGGCCGGCTCTGGCTGGCCTGCATGCCGAACTACCCGCAGTGGAAGCCGGGCGACCCGCCGCCGAACGACAAGCTCGTCATCCTCGAAGACACCGACGG
>JAIEQO010000442.1 GCA_019747655.1 Gemmataceae bacterium
GCAACGGTCAAGGGGGCCGCCGGGTTCCACTGGGCCGTTGACCTCGGGTGATTACGGATCAACGCAACTTGGTATGACGTCGCCCAGCTCCCGGTCTTCTTCGAGCCGAACGCGGACGGGAAGACGGCGGTGGTCGAACACCCGCCCGGCCCGCCGGCCCTGTCGGGGGAGCGGGAGGCGCTGCCGGAGCTGGCCCGGCCGGGGGACGTGATCACCCACCTGGCCGGCGTCCCGACCCCGACCGCGGACGAGTTCGGGACGGCCCTGCTCAAGCTCCTGTACGCCGCCCCGCCGCCGGGGGGGGCGCTCGACTCGGCCAAGCCGGCCCCCGGGAACTGGGCCGGGGAGCCGGTCGAGCTGACGGTGCGGCGGGACGGGAAGGAGGTCCGGCTGCGGCTCACCCGGGTCCACGCGGCGAACGGCTCGCCGCTCCTCTGGTGGAGCGGGGACACCGGGCCGCTGAGCCTACGGCGGGATGGGTTCCCGGCGGTGTTCGCCCACGACGCCGGCGTCCGGCCGGAGGACTGCGGCGGGCCGGTGGTCGACCTGCACGGGCGGGTGGTCGGCATCAACATCGCCCGGGCCGACGCCACCCGGACGCTGGCGATCCCGGCCGACGTGGTCCGGAGGGTGTTCGCCGACCTGCGGAAGCGGGCCGGGGAGTGACCCGCGTCCGCCCCGGGGCCCGCCGGCGTCTGCCGGCGGGCCCCGTCGTTTCCCGGTAGTGGCGTCGCGGCCGGCCGTGGTACAATCCCGACCGGAGGGCACCGCCATGAACACGGTCGTGATCGACGCGCCGACGCTGAGCAAGCTCCTCGCCGCCGGCGGGGTGGCCGAGGTCCGGAACGAGGACGGGGTCGTCGTCGGGAGCTTCATCCCCCACCCGGCGATGGGGCCGGGCCTGCCCCGGATACCCGGGCTGCTCCCGGGGACACTCACCATCGTGGACGACGACGACTTCACCGACTTCGAGGGGGCCCCGAAGTGATGCGGCTCCTCCTCGACACCCACGCCCTCGTCTGGTTCGTCCTGAACGACCCGCAACTGCCCGCCCGCGCCCGGGCCGCCATCCAGGACCCGGCCAACGAGGTCTGGGTCAGCCCAACCGCGTACTGGGAACTCGCCATCAAGGTCCACCTCGGGAAGTGGGCCCTGAGCCAGCCGTACCCGTCCCTGATGCAGACCGCCCTCAACGTCAACCGGTTCCTGATCCTGCCCATCGGGGTCGACCACACCGCCCGGCTCATCGGCCTGCCGGACCACCACCGCGACCCGTTCGACCGGCTGATGGCCGTCCAGGCGGTGGCCGAGGGGCTGACCCTGGTGAGCGCCGACGCCGTGTTCGACCTCTACGGCGTCCCCCGCCTGTGGGCGTAGCGGCCGGTATCATGACCCGGTGCCGGCCCGGCCGGCGGCCCCGGGGGCGGCGTCCATGCGGTACGGGTACTGGCTGCCGGTGTTCGGCGGGTGGCTGCGGAACGTCGCCGACGAGGGGATGGCCGCGTCCTGGGAGTACAGCAAGCGGCTGGCCCGACGGTCCGAGCAGATCGGGTACGACCTCACCCTCGTCGCCGAACTCAACCTGAACGACATCAAGGGCGAGGACGCCCCGGCCCTCGACGCCTGGACCACCGCCGCCGCCCTCACCGCGGTGACGGACCGGCTGGAGTACATGGTCGCCGTCCGCCCGACCTTCCACAACCCGGCCCTGCTCGCCAAGCAGGCGGCCAACATCGACGGCATCGGGGGCGGCGGCCGGCTGTCGCTGAACGTCGTGTCGAGCTGGTGGAAGGACGAGGCCACCCAGTACGGCGTCGGGTTCGAGCAGCACGACGACCGGTACGGCCGGACGGCCGAGTGGCTGACCGTCGTGGACAACCTGTGGAAGCGGGACCGGTTCACGTTCGAGGGGAAGTATTACCGGGTGACGGACACGGCCCTGGCCCCGAAGCCGGTGACGCGGCCGCGGCCGACGATCTACGCCGGCGGCGAGTCCGAGGCGGCCAAGGAGCTGATCGCCCGGACGTGCGACGCTTACGTGATGCACGGCGATCCGCCGGAGCGGGTCGCGGCGAAGGTGGCCGACATGCGGGCCCGGCGGGACCGGCTCGGGCTGCCGCCGATGCGGTACGGCGTGGCGGCGTACGCGGTCGTGCGGGAGACGGAGGCCGAGGCGGCGGCGGAGGTCGGGCGGATTACGGACGTGAAGCAGTCGGCCGCGGGGTACAAGAATTACCAACAGTGGCTGGCCGGGACGCAGTTGGAGCAGCGGGTCAGTTTGGAAGACTACTCGGTCTCGAACCGCGGCCTGCGGGCCGGCCTGATCGGGACGCCGGGGCGGGTGCGGGACCGGGTGGCGGCGTTCGCGGCGGCCGGGGTGGACCTGTTGCTGTTGCAGTGCAGCCCGCAGTTGGAGGAGATGGAGCGGTTCGCCGACCGGGTGATCCGGCCGGCGGGCCTGTAGCGCGAACCCGGCGGCGGGGGCGGTGTCCGTGGGGCGGAGGATTTTGGCGGGCGGCCCCTTGAAGCGGGGGGCCGAGGTGCCGATAATATCTACTCCTGCCGACGCCCCGTTAGCTCAATTGGTAGAGCAGCTGACTCTTAATCAGCGGGTTTTAGG
>JAIEQO010000186.1 GCA_019747655.1 Gemmataceae bacterium
CGCCGGCCCCGGGGCGACGGCCGCCCCGCGGGCGGTCCGGGTGAACGACGCCGAGGCGGCCCGGGCGGTGCTGGCCCCCGGCGACCGGCTGACCCTCGGCCCGACCTGCCAGTTCGTCTTCACCCGCCCGGTCGGGGCGAGCGGGACGGCCTGCCTCAAGTTGACCAGCGGGCACCGGCTGACGCAGTTGGTCGAGGGCGTCCTGCTGATGGCCAACGAGCTGATCCTGGGGCCGGGGCCGGACGCCCACGTCGTCATCCCCGGGGCGACCGGGCGGGTCCTGCTGTACCGGTCCCGGGACGGTCTCGGGGTGCGGGTCCCGGACGGGCGGTTCCGGGTGAACGACCGGCCGGCCGCCGACCGGGCCCCGCTCCCGCTCCCGGCCGGGGTCGAGACGGAAACCCTGACGTTCTCGGTCGAGCCGGTCGGGCCCCGCCTCTGAGTCTTCAAGTCGTCAGGTCTTCAAGTCGTCACGTCGGGACCGACCGGGCCGCGGATTCTTTCCGGACTTGATGACCTGAAGACTTGCGACTTGTGACTTCGGGAAGGTACGATCGGGGTAGCTCGGACGCCGCCTCTCCCCTCTCCCGGCGGGGCTTCGCCATGATCCAGGTCCGGAAGGTCCTGTACCCGACCGACTTCTCGCCGTACTCGAACCGGGCGTACTTCTACGCCGTCGGGCTGGCCGAGACGTACCGGGCGACGCTGGCGGTGGCCCACGTCATGGCCCCCGGGGCGGCCGACGGCCACGGCCCGGGGTACTGGCGGGCCCAACTGGAGCAGGTCCGGCCGGGGAACCCGGCCATCCCGGTCGAGCACGCCCTGCTGGAGGGCGACCCGGCGGCCGAGATCGCCCGGTACGCGGCCCAAGCCGGGGTGGACGTGATCGTGATCGGGACCCACGGCCGGACCGGGGTGGACCGGCTGATGATGGGGAGCGTGGCCGAGCGGGTGATGCGGGAGGCGACGTGCTCGGTGCTGGTGGTGAAGCTGCCCCGGGGCTCGGCCGGCCGGTGAGCCCGCATGGACGCCACGCAAACGGCGATGGCCGCGGTTCTGCTCGGCCTCGGCGGGTACGTCGCGGTCCTGAACTGGGCGGCGGTGATTGTTACCGCGCGGACGGGCAAGTTTCACTCGATGGTGCCCCTCTTCGGGGCGGCCTTCCTGGCCGCCGGCGCCCTGCTCGTCCCAACCCTCCGGCCCTACGCCTGGGTGGCGCCCCTGGCGGACATCGGGACTGCGTCCCTCGTCCTCGCCGCCCCCCTGCTCGTCCGCCAGTTCTGGACCACCGCCCGGTTCAACCTGACGGGGGAGTATACCGGACGGCGGGGGGGTGTGACGGTCCGCGTCCGCCTCTACCGCGGAGGTGCGGCGCTGCTCCGGTTCCGGGTCGAGCGCCCCGCCGGCGAACTCGGGCTCGTGGAACTCGGCCTCGTCGGGGATTGGGAGCAAGACGGGCGGGCGGTGGTGCTGCGGGTGTGCGGCGACCGGGGCGTCCTCGAACCGATCCCCGGTGACGACGGGCGGTATCGGGTCGTCGGCCTCTCTCCGCACCCGCAGTGCCCGGGAGTCTCGTTCGACGGGTTGAAGTTGATCCGGACCCGGGGCGGTCGGTGACGGCCGCTACGCCGGGTCGGTGAGCCGGACGAGGACCCAACGGGTCAGCCCACCCGGGGGGGGCGGGGTCGGTTCCGTCCACGGAATCCGCAACCCGGCCTGCTTCCGCTCCCGGATCAGGGCGGCGGCCGCCCGCCGGATCGCGTCCACGGCCTCGTCGGGGTTCGCCCCACGGCCCGCCACCCCGGAGAGGGTGGCGGCGACGGCGACCGTCTGGCCGCCCTCCACCGTCAGGTAGAACGGGAATCGGTACGCCGTACCGGGGGGGTACGTGGTCCAGCCGTCGGGGCCGAGTTCGAGGAACCGGGCCGCCCGCGTCTTCCCGGTCATCGGTCAGTCCTCCCCGACGGTCGCCGTCACCCGGACCGTCCCGAGCAGTTCGACTCCGGCGTACAACTCCCAGACGTAGCCGCCCGGGTGGGGGACCGGGATGCGGTTCACCCGGACGCTCACGTCGGTCGTGTCCAGCGGCTCACCCTCGACCCGGACCGGCCGAACGATCAGGGGCTCGTTGTCCGCGAGGTCGACGTACTGGAGGGTCAGCCGGGCTTCGCCGTGGACCCCGCGGACGGAGAAGCAGACGACCCCGCCCGAAACATCGTCCGCCCCGGCCGGCACCCGGACCTGGTCGAACAAGCCGGTCAGCGTGACCCGGCCTGTAACCGGGTCGAGGTCGGCCGACTCGGCCAGCCAGAGGGCTTGGAGCGTCGGGATCATGGGCAGTCTCCCGCGGTCTATGTGATTGTACCACCGGCCGGCGGGGTCCGGAACGGTTTGCCGGATCGCCTGCTTGCCGCCCGGCCCGGCCGTCGGGTATGGTGGAAGGGGTCCCGCCCGGGAGGCCCGCCATGCCCCGTCCCGCGGTCGTCCTCGCCGTCCTCGCCGCCCCGGTCGCGTTCGCCGCCGAACCCCCCGCCCGGCCGGACCCGGACGCCGTCGGCCGGCTGGTGGCCCAGCTCTCCGACCCCGACTACGCCCGCCGGGAGAAGGCCGCCCGGGACCTCGACGC
>JAIEQO010000405.1 GCA_019747655.1 Gemmataceae bacterium
GGGGTGGGGTCTTCGGTATTGAGCATGAGCGCGAACGGGGCGGTACAGGCGGACGCGATCGACCGGCTGCGGCCGCGGCTCGACCCGTTCTACCGGGCCGTCGAGGGCGTGCTGATCGGCCAGCGTGGGCTGCTCGACCGGCTCTTGATCGGGCTACTCACCGACGGCCACGTCCTCCTGGAGGGCGTCCCCGGGCTGGCCAAGACGCTGGCCGTGCGGACCGTCGCCCGGGCGATGCGGCTCAAGTTCGCCCGGGTCCAGTTCACCCCGGACCTGCTCCCGGCCGACGTGATCGGCACCCAGATTTACAACCCCCGGACCGGCGAGTTCACCGTCAAGCCGGGGCCGGTGTTCGCCAACGTGGTGCTGGCCGACGAGATCAACCGGGCCCCGGCGAAAGTCCAGAGTGCGCTGCTCGAAGCGATGGCCGAGCGGCAGGTGACGATCGGGGACACGTCGTACCCGCTCCCCCGGCCGTTCTTCGTCCTGGCCACCCAGAACCCGATCGAGCAGGAGGGGACGTACCCGCTGCCCGAGGCCCAGGTCGACCGGTTCATGTTGAAGGTGTTGATCGACTACCCGAGCCGTGACGACGAGCTGGCCATCCTCGACCGGATGGGCGGGCTGGACGCGACCACCGAGATCGACCCGGTCCTCGAACCCGGGGGGCTGGAGGAGCTGCGGCAGGCGGCCGACGCGGTGTACGTCGACCCGAAGGTGAAGGCGTACCTGCTGGACGTGGTCCGGGCGACCCGGCACCCGGCCGAGTACGGGCTCGACCTCGGCGGGCTGATCCAGCTCGGGGCCAGCACCCGGGCGACGATCGCGCTCTTGCGGGCGGCGAAGGCCCACGCCCTGTTGGCCGGCCGGCCGTATGCCGCCCCGGAGGACGTGAAGGCGATGGCCCCGGACGTGCTGCGGCACCGGCTGGTGATCTCGTTCGAGGCCGAGGCCGAGGACCTCCGCCCGGACCACCTGGTCAAGCAGGTGCTCGACCGGCTACCCGTCCCTTAGCAGGAAGGCAAAAGGAAAAAGGAACAAGGCAAATCCGGACGACTCGTTCCGTCGCCATGCCCGTTTCTTCCTTCTGCCGTGTTCCTTCTTACTTGGTCGCAGATGTACCAAATTCTGTTCACCCTGCCCCTCCAGAAGCTGCCGGTCGTGGGCGGGTGGTTCCCGCCGGACGGGTACCCGGTCCCGGCGTTCGGGGTGATGCTGTTCTGCGCCGCCGTGCTCGGGACGGCCTGGGCGACCCGCCGGGGGGCGAAGGCCGGGATGCCCGGGCCGCGGGTCCAGGACATGGTGATCGTGATCTTCCTCGGCGGGCTGTTCGGGGCCCGGCTCCTGTACATGATCCAGTACCACCACCAGTTCCCGGATAAGTCGATCCCCGGGCTGTTGCTGGCGTTCGTCCAAATCTGGAAGGGCGGGATCATCTTCTACGGGTCGGTCGTCGGCGGGGTGGTGGCGTACCTGGTCTTCTACCGGGTGGTGATCCGCCGGCTCCAGCCGCGGGTGTCGGCGTGGCAGTTGGCCGACGCGGTCGCCCCGATCCTGGCACTGGGCCTGGCCCTCGGCCGGATCGGGTGCTACCTGAACGGCTGTTGCTGGGGGCAGGCGGCCGTCCCGGAGGCGTGCCCGGTGCCGCTCGGCGGGGCCCACTTCCCGCTCCTACCGGCGCTCGGCCGGGACCAGCTCGTCAAGGACCAGCGGCTGCAAACCTCGGCCGGCTTCACCGTCGTCCCGCCGGCCCGGGGGGGCGACCCGCGGGCGGTGGTCGGGGCGGTCGAGCCGGGGTCGGCGGCCGAGGCGGCCGGGCTCAAGCCCGGGGACAAGGTGGTCGGGGTGAACGGCCGGCCGAACGGGGCGGTGGTCGAGGTGCTCGGCGGGGCCGAGGAGCGTGCCCGGGCGGTGGCGGCCCTGACGGCCGAGGGCGGGCGGGAGGAGCCGGGCGGGTCGGACCGGGCGAGCAAGGTGGCGTTCGACGACTGGCTGAAAGCAGGCGACGGGGCCGCGGCCGCTCGTGTCGCCGCCCCGGGGGTCACGCTAATCCAGTCCGACACGCTGGCCGACGCGGTCCGGGACTGGCCGCGGAGCCGGCACGACCTGGCCCTGAAGGTGGCCCGGGACGGGAACGAGGTGGACGTGACGTTCGAGCCGCGGACGGTCCCGCTCTACCCGACTCAGCTCTACGAGACGGTCAGCATGCTCCTGCTAATCCCGCTCTTGTTGGCCTTCTACCCGTTCCGGCGGCACGACGGCCAGCTCATGACCGTGTGCATGGCGGTCTACGCCGTCCACCGGTTCGTGAACGAGTCGCTGCGGGTCGAGCCGGCCGTCGGGCTCGGGCTGACGCTGTCGCAGTGGGGGAGCGTGGTGATCCTGGCGGCCGCGGTCGGGATCGAGCTGTACCTGCGGCGGGTCATGCCGAACCGGTGGGCGGCGGCCCCGGCCGCCCCCTGAGAAACGGTCCCGGAACGCCCCGGGCGGCAGGTTTTGGGAGGGCGAGGCTCCCGCCGAGCCGGCGAACGTGATGGGCGTCGCCGGCTCGGCGGGAGCCTCGCCCTCCCGGGTGGACCCTTGCGGAACGGGGTCCGGGTTACTTCTGCCGGGTCGGCAGGTGGTTGTTGGGC
>JAIEQO010001062.1 GCA_019747655.1 Gemmataceae bacterium
GGACGGCCGCGCTCCACAGAAGTTGCCGGTCCGGCTTGACGCCGCGCCCCGGCCGCGGGTCTGATGGGCGGTCCCTCGCACGGAAAGGAGTCCGCATGCGACCCGTCCGGTTCCTCCTGTCGGCGGCGGTGGTCGTCCTGCTCGGGCTGGGCTGGCAGGCCCAGCGGGAGACCAACCGCCGGCTCGACGCCCTCGCCGCGGCCGTCGCCGCCCGCCCCGAACAACCGCCCGCCCCGCCGGCCCCGCTGCCGGCCTTGCTGACGGAGCCCCACACCGGCGCCGTCGTCCCGGCCGCCGGCCAGGTCCCCCGCGAGTTGGAGAAGGTCGCCCTCCCGCCCCACGTCATCGAAGCCCCGGACATGCTCACGGTCGAGGTCGGGGTCCAGGACCGTGCGAGTGGTGAGGTCAAGCCGCTGCCCGAGCTGGGCGGCGCGCACCTCGTCCGCCCGGACGGGACGATCAACCTGGGCGTGTACGGGACGGCCACGGTCGCCGGGCTGACCCTGGACAAGGCGGCCGCGGCCGTCCGGAAGGTGGTCGCGGAACGGCGGCCCGGGACGGCCGTGGACCAGGTGGCCGCCGTCGTCTCCGTCCAGAGCTACAACAGTAAGTGCTACTACGTCATTACCGACGGCGGGGAGACCGGGGAGCAGATGTACCGGCTCCCGTGTACCGGGAACGAGTGCGTCCTCGACGCGATGGCCCAGCTCAGCGGGTTAAGGCCGACGGCCCCCAAGGTCATGTGGGTGGCCCGTCCGGCGGCCGCCGGGGGCGGCCATCAGGTGCTGCCGGTCGATTGGGCCGGGATCACCCAGCGGGGCGAGACGGCCACCAACTACCAGCTCCTCCCCGGCGACCGGCTGTACGTGAAGGCCGGGAAGTAGCCGCTCAGCGTCATCTACCGCCCCGAAGGGGCGTCCGGGAATAGCCCGGGGTGCAACCCCGGGTACACGGGCCGAGACGGCCGGAGTCCCGAAGCCGGAGGTGGGTCGCCCCTTCGGGGCTCCGGTAATGTTGGTTTACCTCGCCCCCGGGGTTGTCACCCCGGGCTATTCCCGGACGCCCCTTCGGGGCGACATACGAAGCCGTACGTCCCCCCGCCCCCGTCACTTCCCGAGCGGGACGAGGACCAGCGTGTTCTTCCCGGCGACGGCGGCCGTCGTGCCGTCCGGCGACACCGCCAAGAGCCGGCCTGGCAGGGCCGCGTCGGCCACCGACCGCCTCAGCTTGCCCGCCGGATCCCACAGCCGCAGTTCCAGGTTCCCGCCCTTCTCCCCCGAAGTCACCAGCGTCCCGTCCGGCCGGAACCCGAGGCCCTCGACCCCGCCCCCGCACCCGGTCAGGGCGAACCGCTCGGCCCCGGTCGCCGCGTCCCACACCCGGACGACGCCGTCGACCCCCTGCCCGGCCACCCGCTTCCCGTCCGGGCTGAACGCCGCCGCATAAACCCCGTGTTCACCCTTCGCCGCCAGCGTCCGGACGGCCTTCCCGGTGAAGGCGTCCCAAAAGCGGACGGTGTTGTCGTCGGCCGGGGTGGCGAGCAGCTTCGAGTCGGCCGAGAACGCCAGCCGGCGGACCGCCCCGGTGTGGTCCTGACTCGACCACACGACGGCCCCGGTGGCCGGCTCCCAGACGGTCACGTTCCCCCCGGCCGGCTCGCTGTTCGCCTCCAGCAGCCCGCCGCCGGCGGCCAGGAGTTTGCCGTCCGGGCTGAACGCCACGTGGTACGGGCAGTGGACCTCCCACCCTTCCAGGGCGGCCGCTTCCTTCCCGGTCTCCACGTCCCACATCAGCACCTTCCCGCTGAACGCCGGGCGGACGTCCCCGCCGCCCAGTTTGGCCTGGTCGCACACGCTCAGCGTGGTCGCCACCCGCCTGCCGTCCGGGCTGAACGCCACCCCGGCCACGTGCTTGCCGTCGAACAGCGTCCGCACCGGCTTGCCGGTCGCCGCGTCCCACACCTTGATCGGGTACGTCCGCTTGAACGGGTCGTCCCCGTCGTCCACCCGGGTCTGGGCGGCGACGAGCTTGCCGTCCGGGCTGAACGCCACGTCGTCGAACCGGCCGTCGTTGTCGATCACCCGCGGGGCCGGCTTGGCCGCCGGGTTGGCGACCGCCCGGACGACCGGCTTGGGGATGGGCACGTCCCGGCCGGCGGCCGGGGGCTGCACCCCGGCGACCACCGCCAGCCCCATCGCCCCGGCCGCCATCGCGGCCGTCAGCCCCTTCAGCTTGGCGAGCAGCATCGTCTTGACCTCCCCGTCGGCGAGGGCGGCCGGCCCCGGTGGTGGGGCGGCCGCCGTCCGGATGGTGGCGTCGACCAGCGCGGCCGACACCCGCGGTGTTCCCGAAGCCGTCACGAGGACCGCCAGCACGGGCGTCACCCCCCGCCGGGCCAGCCGCCGGGCGAGCATCCGCCGGGCGGCGGTCAGCCGGTTCCCGAGGGTCCCGTCGGGTATGCCGAGCCGGCGTGCGGCTTCGGCCCGGGTCCGCCCCTCCAGGTCGCACAGGAGGACGGCCGCCCGGTAGTGCTCGGGGAGCCGGGCCAGCTCCTCGTCGAGCACCGGCAGGAGGTCGTCGACGTCGGCGGGGTCGGGGCCGGCTGGGACGAGGGCGGCGGGGTCGGCGGGCAC
>JAIEQO010000057.1 GCA_019747655.1 Gemmataceae bacterium
CGGCCCTCATCCCCTTGGGCAGTTCCAGGCCCGCCAGCTTCCGGCTGATGTCCCCGGCCAACGCCCCGATGTCCCGGCCCTCGGTGTTCACCTGCACGTCCACGACCCGCTTCAACCCGTCGTGGTTGAACTCGACAGGTTGGGTACTGGTGCGGATCGTCACCAGCGTGCCGAGTTGCACCGGCGTCTTCTGGGTGGTGCCGGTGGCCGCCACGTTCTGCAAGTCCTCGACCTTGAAGTACGGGTTGTCCGGGTACTGGACGGCCACGAAATATTGGTTGCCGCTCTTGGGGTCGATCCAGAAGTTCCGGGTCAGGGCGATGGACGAGTTCATGGCCGTGACCACCTGCATGACAACGTCCCGGGCCGCCAACCCGACCTCGGCCGCCTTCTCGCGGTTGACTTCCAGCACCAGATACGGGGCGTCGTTCCGCTGCAATACCCGCACGTCGGCCGCACCGGGCACGTCCCGCACCAACTCCTTGATCCGGCCGGCGGCCTCGAACTTTTGATCCGGGGTGCCGCCGATCACCTGGATGTCGATCGGGCTGGACGCCCCGAAGTTCAGGGCCGCCGACACCATGCCGCCCGTGTCGAAGCTGAACTCCAGATCGGCGAACCGCGTGTCGTCCGCCATCCGCTTGCGGAGCATCACGGCGTACTCTTGTGCCGAGTGCGTCCGATCCGGGGTCAGTTGCAGGCGGATGACCGTGTCTTGCTGGCCGGCGTTGGCCGAGTACGCGGCCGACCAGTCGTTGTTCAACCCGATCTCGGACACGACGGTTTGGAGTTCGTGGGCCGGGACCACCTCGGCGATGGCCGCCTCGACATCGACGATCCGCCGCTCGGTGGCGTCGAGCCGGAGGTTCGATGGCCCGCGGACTTGCAGGGTGATTTGTCCGGCGTCCACTGCCGGGAAGAACTCTTGACCGATCCGCGGGGCGAGGGACAGGGCCGCCGCGAACAGCCCCCCGACCCCGGCCAGCACCAGCAGCCGGTTCCGCAGGGCGACCGCGAGCAGCCCCGTGTAGACCCGCCCGACGGCGTCAATCCTGCCGCTGATGCGGGCGTAGACGGCCCCGAAGAACCCGACCCGGGACTCGTCGTGGCCGTGCCCGCCGGGGTTGTGGTGGCCGTGCCCGTGGCCCCGGAGCAGCTTGGCACAAAGGGCGGGTACGAAGGTCCATGACAGGATGAACGACGCGATCATGGCGAAGGCCACGGCCAGCGTCAGCGGCTTGAACAGGAACCCGCCGACCCCGGGCGTCAGGGCCACCGGGCACAGCACGATGATGAGGGCCAGTGTGGCGACGATCACCGGCAGCGTGAGTTCGCCCGTGGCGTCGAGAGCAGCTTGGGCCGGGGTCTTGCCCATCCCGAGGTGCCGGTGCGTGTTCTCCAACACGACGATGGCGTTGTCCACCAGCGGGCCGATGGCCAGGAATAGCCCGCCGAGGGTCATCACGTTGATCGTGTTCCCGGTCGTCTGAAGCCCGATCACCGCCCCGAGGATGGCCAGCGGCAGCGACAGGGAGGCGATGACCGTCATCTTCCAGTCGCCGAGGAAGACGAGGATCATGATGGACACCAGGATGGCCCCGATGACGCCTTCGTGGATTAGGCTCTCGATCGACTTGCGGACGTACTCCGACTGGTCGATGACCCATTCCAGCTTGCTCCCCTCGGGCAACTCGGACTCCATCTCGGGGATGCTGTCCCGAACCCCATCAGCTACCGCCAAGCTGCTCGACCCGGACTGCCGGTAGACGGGAACGAACACCTGTTGCCGGCCGTTGACCCGTACCCGCGACTTCTGGATGACGGCGTCGTCCACGGCCTCGCCGATGTCCCGCAGCAGCACTTGCCGGCCCGGTTCGAAGGTGATGGGCAAGTCGTTCAGGTCATCGACGGTCCGGACCATCATGTTCGTGTCGAGCGAGACTTGGCTGTCCCCGAAGTAGGCCGTCCCCGGGGACACCATCGCGTTCCCGCGGTCAAGAGCGTTAACCACATCCACGGCCGACAGCCCCCGGGCCTCAAGTTCCTTCGGCTTGAGGTAGATCATCACCCGTCGGTCCTTGCCGCCGACGACCACCGGGGCCACCGCCCCGCCGATCCCGCCGAGCCGGTTGCGGACCTCCACCCGGGCCAGGTCCTTGACCTGTTGCTCGGCCATCGTCGGGTTGTTGACGGTCAGGATGCCGAGCGGCATGGTGCCGGTGGGGTCGAACGGCAGGACGACCGGCGGGAGGGTGTTGGTGGGGAGGTACGGGCGTGCCGCGTCGGCCAGCGAACTCGACATCGTGATGGCGGTGTTCGGGTCCACGTCCTCGCGGAAGTAGAGCTTGACCACGCTCACCCCGGACACGGACCGGCTCTCGACCGTCTGCACCCCCGGGGACTGGTTCACCCACCGCTCGATGCGGTCGGTCAGGGTCCGCTCGACGGACCGGGCCGGCATCCCGTTGTAGTAGGTGAGGACCTGAACCGCCGGGACCTTGAAGGCCGGCAGGATGTCCACCGGGATCGACACGATGGCGACCGACCCGAGGACGCAGATGAACAGGGCGAAGACCACCACCCCGTAGATGTTGCCGAGGGCGAGCCGAACCAGGAACATGCGGTGCCCCTTGAT
>JAIEQO010000514.1 GCA_019747655.1 Gemmataceae bacterium
CCGGGGGCGCGGGGCCGTCGGTCGGCCGCTTGTCGGCGGCGGCGGCCGCGAACGCCAGCCCGACCGTCGGCCCTACCACGGCCGCGTCGTAGGCCTCGTCGAAGTACCATTTCGCCCGAAGGAACCGGTATACCCCGCCGAGCTTGTCGCGGATGGCCGCCGGGTCGAGGGCGTGCCGCCAGTACATCGCGGCCGCCAGCCCGGCCCCGAGGAGGGCGACCAGGAGGGCCACCACACCGGCCGCCAGGTGGACATCGTGGGCGTGCATCCGCTCGTCCAGGAACACGACCGCGGCGGCCTCCGGCTCGGCCCGCTCCAACAGGTGCCCGAGGTAGCTGGCGTCCGCGTCCCAAAGCGGCCAGCCCCAGGCCACCCCGACACTGAACACGGCCAGGACGACCAGCGGCAGCGTCATGACCCGGGGCGACTCGTGGGCGTGGCCGTGGACGTGCTCGTCCCGCGGCCGGCCGGCGAACGCCAGGAACCAGAGCCGGAACATGTAGAACCCGGTCAGCCCGGCCCCGACCACCGGCAGGACGGCCAGCAGGGCGTGCTGCTTGTGCAGTAGCCCGTACCCCAGGGCCGACGAAATGATCTGGTCCTTGCTGTACCAACCGCTGAAGAACGGCATGCCGGCGATGGCCAGCACGCCGACCAGCATCGTCACCGCCGTCACCGGCATCCGGGCGAACAGCCCGCCCATCTTCCGTAGGTCCTGCTCGTGGTGACAGCCGTGGATCACGCTGCCGCTGCACAGGAACAGGAGCGCCTTGAAGAAGGCGTGGGTGACGAGGTGCAACAGCCCGGCCACCCACCCGCCGACCCCCAGGGCCAGCATCATGTACCCGAGTTGGCTGCACGTCGAGTACGCCAGGACCCGCTTGATGTCGGTCTGGACGAGTGCGATGGTCGCGCTGACGAACAGCGTGGCCGCCCCGGTGTAGGCGATGACGAGCAGAACCTCCGGGGAGAACAGCGGGTACGCCCGGCCGACCAGGTACACCCCGGCCGCGACCATCGTGGCCGCGTGGATCAGGGCGGACACCGGGGTCGGCCCCTCCATCGCGTCCGGCAGCCAGGTGTGCAGCGGGATTTGCGCCGACTTGCCGACGCAACCCAGGAAGATGCCGAGGCCCATCACCACAAACAGCCCGTAAGGCATCGACCCGTCCGGCTCTGGCCGAGGGGCGGGCTCGCCGGGTCGGTGAGCGGCCGGGCCCGCAGCCGGGTAGAGCAGGAGGGCCGACCCGGGGTCGTTCGGGTCGGCGTGGGTGAGGTGCCCGACCTCAGCCCCCGGCCGGACCCGGCGGGTCAGCTCCTCGATGTTCAGCGTCCCGAGCGCCGACCAGGCGACGAAGATGCCGACCAGGAACCCGGCGTCACCCACCCGGTTGACGATGAACGCCTTGTTCGCCGCTCGGGCCGCGCTCGGCCGCTCGTAGAAGAACCCGACCAGGAAGAACGAGCAGACGCCGACCAGCTCCCAGCCGACGAACACCTGGAACAGGTTGTCGGCGATCAGCAGGTTGAACATCGAGAAGGCGAACAGCGACAGGTACAGGAAGAACCGACCGTACCGCCCGCGGCGGGAGAAGTGATGACCCCCCGGGACCGCGGGCGTCCCGCCCGCCTCCTCGTGCGCGTGGCCGTGCGGGCGGGACGCCCGCGGTCCCAGTTCGACCACCTGCTTATCGACCTCGTGGTCCTCGACCGTCTTCTCCGCCTCGTCGGCCATGTAGCCGAGGGAGAAGACGAAGATGAGCGTACCGACGACGGCGACCATCGCGAACAGGATCGCCGACAGGTGGTCGATCCGGTAGCCGAGTTCAAGGACCGCGGCCGGGCGGGGCGGGGCCCCGTGTGGCCCGGCCGGCGGCCCGACCCGGACCCACTCGGCCCGCTCGCCCCACCGGGCGGTGAGCTGCTGGGGCGACAGGTCCGCCCGGCCGGCGTCGTGGAGGAACCAGACCAGCCCGGCCACCGCCAGCACGGCCGTCACCGCCATCGCCGCCGTCGTCAGGTACGCCCCGGCGGTCAGCGGGTGGTCGCCGCCGAGCAGCCAGTAAACGCTCGACGCCCGCCCGCCCTCCTGCCGGGCCGGCCGGCACAGGTTCTTCACCCCCCCGGCCGCCAGCAGCAGGGCGAACGCCCCCAGCGGCAGCAGGGTGGCGACGACGTACAGCCGGCCGGGGGCCGCTTCGAGCCAGTCGGGCATGGGTCACTCGCCGGCCGTCGCCTGGTACGCCTCGACCGCCGCCTTGGCCTCGGCCAGGCCGGCCCCGGTCTCCGCCCGGACGGCCCGGATCGCCTCGATCGTCCGCCCCTCCCGGGCCAGCCCCTTCGCCCGGTCGGACAGCGGCGGGTGCGGGTCCACCTCGAAGTGGGCCAGCAGCCGGTCGAGCTTCCGCTCGACCCCGGCGACGGTGAACCGGATCGTCACCACCTGCCAGGCCACCAGCAGCGCCCCGAGGAAGACAATTGCCCAGAGGGCTAAGTCGTTCGGGTTCACCGCGGCTACCCCTTCAGCTCGTCGGCCCGGTCCACGTCCACCGTCGCGTGGTTGTTGTAGAAGTTCAGGATGATGGCCAGGGCGACCGCCGCCTCGGCCGCCGCCAGCACCACCACCAGCAGGGCGAA
>JAIEQO010000005.1 GCA_019747655.1 Gemmataceae bacterium
ACCGGAACCCCCGGGAACCAGCTAAAATCCCTGCGGAAACTGCTCCGCAGGAAGTGAGACATCTAGGACAGCCCCTTCCGGATTTGGTGATTGGCGCGGGTCCGGCGGGCGTTTACCGTGCGGTCGTCACGTCCGCGCGCCCCTTCGCCCCAACCGCACGTCGCCCGGCACCAGGAGGGGTCTCGCATGTTGTCCGCCGCCGTCCGTTCCGTTCGCCGGGCCGCCCGGGTCCTGACCGCCCCGTTCCGGGCCGGGACGACCAGCCCGGTCCGCCGCAACCCGCTCGGGGTCGAGCGGCTCGAGTTCCGGGAGACCCCGGCCACCTTCCGGTGGCTGGGCGGGTGGCAGAACTCGGACCAGGCCGCCATCCCCCAGAACTGGACCACCAGCCCGTCCGCCCCGTACGTCCGCTCGACCGTCGCCCCGACCACCGGGGACGTCACCCTGTTCGACCCGGCCGCGTCGAACCGGGACTGCTTCAACCTCGGGGCGATCCCGGCCGGGTCGTACTTCGACGCCGTCCGGTTGCTCCCCGGGTACGCCGGGGACGTCGGGGCGTACGGGCTGACCCTGACCCGGGACCTGTGGCTGGACTCGGCCCAGGCGACGTTCACCCTCCAGGGGGACACGTCGGTCGACCGGTACTTCAAGTGGACCCGGGGGAAGTTGGCCGGGTCCGGCCCGACCGCCCTCCGGCTGATCGGGGGGACGGCGATCATCATGCCGGGGGCCGGGAACACCCTGGAGTCCACCCCCCGGCTGAGCTTCGAGGGCAACGTCACCGGGACGATCTCGACCGGGACCCTGCGGTTCATGGGCGACCGGACGATCAAGGTGGCCGGCACCGCGGCGGTGTCGATGACCAGCCTGGCCGTCACCACCGCCCTGGCGAACGTCGAGCCGGTCCAGGTGATCACGGTGGGCCCGAACGACGACCCGAAGCTGACCGCCGCGGACGTGCAGGCCAACACCGCCCTGCTGGTGGTCGGTGGGCTGGCCCGGATCAAGGGGGCGGCCCCGGTCACGTTCTCCGCCCCGGTCGCGGCCGGCGATGACGCCTCCGTCAAGATGCTCAGCGGGGCGCTGGTGATCGACAACGGCGCGACCCTCGACTCCGGCGGCAAGAACGTGGACATCGACGGCGGGCGGCTGGCGACCGCGGCGGTCGCCGCGGGGAACCAACCGCCGGCGACGATCAAGACCAAGTTATTGTTAGGTCCTGTCTGACAAGCCCCGAAAATGCCTTGGAAAACGCGGGGAAACGGGGCTTGTCAGACAGGACCTAGTCAACCGGGCCGGGGCCGCGGCGACCGAGGTCGTGATCAGCGACGTGAACTACAGCGAGGGGACGGCGGCCGGCGCCGGCCACCAGTTCGGCACGCTCCGGGTCGAGGGCGACGTGTCCTGGCTCAAGGGGATCTACCGGCCGGAGGTCGACGGGACCGCCGGGTCCACCACGGCGGACGTGTGGGAGGCGACCGGCACGTTCCGGACGTTCGGCATCGCCGCCGGGAATTGGGCGGTGATCGCCCCCGGGGCCATCAACGTCCCGCCCGGGGCCAACCTGGCGGGCCGCACCTGGGTGGTGCTCAAGGGGGACCTGATGGAGGTCCCGGAAGGGGGGGCGATCCGGCCGACCTTCCCGCCGAACGACCCGAACTGGTTATGGGATCTCACTTTCGGCGATGCGGAGTGGAAGATCAAGCACACGTGACCCTACCGGTCGGCTCACCCCGTTCCTACGCCGGAGGATCGCACCATGCGACGATCGACCCTGACCGCGGGCCTGCTCCTGGTCGCCGCCCAGTTGCCCGCTGCCGGCGGGGCCGACCCGCCGGCCCGGCCGGCGGTCCCGGCCGGGCCCCCGCTGACCGACTTCCGCGGGGAGGTGACGGCGGTCGACGCCGGGTCGATCACCGTCCGCGGGTTCGAGGCCCGGCTCACCTGCCCGGTCCCGCTCGGGGTCCGGTCCGAGCCGGCCGGGGTCCGGACCACATACCAGGGGGACGGGCTGGTCGCCCACCTGCCCGGCCGGTCGTACCCGTGCGCCCGGGTCGTCTGGACCCGGGCCGCCCTGACCCTGACGATGGCGGACGGGAGCGAGGTCGTCCTCCACCGGGGGGCCGAGCCGGAGCGGCGGGTCCCGGTCGACGAGGTGCTGGCGGCCGGGGGGTTCGCCCCGAACCTGAGCCCGTCCGAGACGTACCGGCTGTCCGATGTCCGGGTCGGGGACGAGGTGAACGTGTACGGCAAGGTGGCCGACGGCCGGGTGGTGTGCACCTCGATCTCGATCGAGCGGCGGCCGGGCGGGCGGGTCCCGCCGGCCCCAGGGGAAGACCCGGGGACGGCCGACCCGTACCACGAGCGGAAGAACGCCCACCAGGACTTCGAGTACCACGGCATCCCGCTCCCGGAGAAGTACGCCGGCCGGGCGGCGCTACAGCTGGCCCTGGCCAAGCTGCAACAGGCCGACGCCGCGGAGGCCGCCCGGGACCGGCTCGCCCCGCCGCCCCGGCTGGTCCAGCCGAAGCCGCTGGGCCGGTAGCCACCGTTCGCGGAGGGGTGACCCATGCGTCTGATCGTCTGCTGTGCGGTCCTGGCCGCCGGGGCCGGGCTGGCGGCCGGCCCCCCGGCCGTCGCCCCGCC
>JAIEQO010000274.1 GCA_019747655.1 Gemmataceae bacterium
GCGACCCGCCGGGACTCGGCCTCGAACCCGGCCGTCGGCGACCCGGGGGCGTGCCAGAAGTCGGTCAGCCGGAGGCCGCCGGCGTCGTCCGGCCGCCACATCGCCCCGGCGTCCCAGCCCAGGCTCTCGCCGATCGCGGCCAGGATGCTCGGGACCGCGGCGGCCGCGTCCGGGGACCCGGCCAGGACGGCCGAGGCGGTCGACTGGGCGGCCAGCCGCCGCTCGGCCCGCCGCCGCCGGCGGTCGGTCCGGTCGAGCGAAGCGGCGTTCCACCAGATCAGGGCGGTGAACACCACGATGGTGGTGACGACGAAGGCGGACAGCCCGGTCAGCTCGTCCACCGCCCCGTCCTGCTGGGCCAGCCACCGGACCCAGCCGACGACGGCCGGGATCAGCACGGTCGCCGGGAGTAACCGCCGGGCCATCACCCCGCCGGCCCCCGGGCTGGTGACCACCGCCATCACCCCGTGGTCCGGGCGGGCGGCCAGCACCCCGCCGCTGAGCAGCCCAACGGCCACCGCGGTGTTCAGGGCCATCGGGATGAACGCCGGCACCCCGGCCAGGGTGACCGCGCTGTAGGCGTACCCGACGACGGCCAGCAGGGCGACGACGGCCGCCCCCAGGGCGAGGACCTGGGCCGCCCGGACCGCGAGCCGACCCCGGCCGCCCAGGAAGAGCAGGGCCGAGCCGACCATCAGCAGGGCGGCGGCCGTGTTCGGGGCCATCCGGTTCGGCTGCCCGAGCCGGGCGGCTTCCCGGTCGAGCATCCCCCGGAACAGTAGCTGGTCCGGGCCGCCGTCCCAGTCCAGCAGGTAGCCGCCGATCCGGAACAGGGCGATGACGACGACCCCGGCGGCCAGCGCCCGGCCGAGTCGCCGGTCGTCGTCCCCCGGCCCGGCCTGGACCCAGAGCGACCCGCCGGCCAGCAGGAGGGCGACGGCCGTGCCCCCGGGGTTCATGGCCGTCAGGCCGGGGAGCACGCTCCGCAGTGACTCGATGTCGAACGCCCACCCGGCCAGGACCAGGCACCCGACGGCGGCCACGCCGGCGGCCGCCGCCTGCGCGAAGGCGCGGCAGCCGGCGACGAGTCGGGCGTGGGACGGGGTGGTCATGGCCGGACCTGGTATCGACCCGGGAGCGGTCGGGACGGCCGCCCGACCCACCCAGCATAATGTGTCCGGGGGCGTTCCGATACACGGCGGGCCGGGTGTAGCGCCCGGTTTCGGTGGCACAGGCCTCCCGGCCTGTGCAGTCGGTCAGCACAGGCCGGGAGGCCTGTGCCACCAAGCCGCGCTCACCCCTCGGCCGCAGGGCGGATGCGGAGGGTGATCTCGTTCCCGGACTCGTTAAAGCTGACC
Source organism: Gemmataceae bacterium (assembly GCA_019747655.1). Classification (GTDB taxonomy): domain Bacteria; phylum Planctomycetota; class Planctomycetia; order Gemmatales; family Gemmataceae; genus Urbifossiella. The sequence continues at coordinate 1,359 of JAIEQO010000274.1, forward strand.
TCGTCCACGAACGTGCGGATCAAGAGCAGCCCCCGGCCGCAGGCCTTGGCCATGTTCTCCGGGTCGGTCGGGTCGGGCAGCGTGTTCGGGTCGAACCCCGGCCCCTCGTCCCGGATGCGGATCACCCCCTCGGCCCGGGACAACTCCACCCGGACGTGGACCCGCCGGTCCCGGTAGGGCGGCCGGACCCGCCGGGCGTCGGCCTCCTTCCGGTAGGCCCCGGTGTCGCCCTCCTCCCGGAGGGCCGAACTCAGCTCCAGGTTGCCGTGGTACAGGGCGTTGGTCAGGGCCTCTTCCAGGGCGATGCCGACGTGCAGCCGGCGGGCGTCCCCGCACAGCCCCATCCGCCCGAGGTCGTCCTGGAGCCGCCCGACCATCGCCCGGATCAGGTCCGGGTCGTTCGGCAGGGCGTGGTACGCGGTCAGCTCCCGCAGGCACTCCCGGGCTAGCACGTCCTGCTGCCGGTTGGCCGCGGCCGCCCCGACCACCCGGGTCAGGGTGTCGGCCAGGTCGCCGTCGAGCGACCGCTTCGGGACGTAGCTGGCCGCCCCCCGTCGAAGGGCCTCGACCGCCAGGTCTTCGCTCCCGTGGGCGGTCATGAGTACCACCGGTAAGAACGGGTCGGCGGCGTGCAGGGCCTCGACCAGCCCCAGGCCGTCCAGCTCCGGCATCTGGAGGTCGGTCACGACGACATCGGGCCGCTCCCGCTGGAGCGCGTCCAGGGCGGCCCGGCCGTTCTCGGCCTGGCACACCCGCCACCCCAGCTCCCGGGCGACGACGGCGGCGGCCAGCCGCCGCTCGACCGCCGAGTCGTCCACCACCAGCACCGCCGGCCCGCCGGGCGGGCGTTCGGGTTCGTTCGCCACCTCGTCCTCCTCCCCGCCGCGTGACGGCCCCCCGTCAGCAGACCCGACCCGGGCGGCCGAATCAAGAGGCGGGTTCGGAAATCGGCGGCGGGCGGTCGTTGCGGGGCCGGCCCCGGGCGGGGTATCCTGGGGCCATGTCGGCCATCACCCACCTGCTCGACGCGGCCGCGGCCGGCGACCCGAAGGCCGCCGCCGAGCTACTTCCGCTCGTGTACGACGAGCTGCGGAAGCTGGCCGCCGCCCGGCTGGCCGGGGAGGCCCCCGGCCAGACCCTGACCGCCACCGCCCTGGCCCACGAGGCGTTCCTCCGGCTCGCCGGCCCGGGCGGGGACCGGACGTTCGCCGGCCCGACCTACCTGCTCGCGGCCGCCGCCGACGCCGTCCGCCACGTCCTCGTCGACCGGGCCCGGGCCAAGGGCCGGCTCCG
>JAIEQO010000063.1 GCA_019747655.1 Gemmataceae bacterium
GAGCGAGCGGGTTCCGCCGTCCCCCCCGCTCGCTCACGCCCGCGGTTCGCCCGGGTCACTCCGCACTCCCCCGGCCGCCCGCGGGCAGGTCCCCGGGCCGCTGCCCCTGTCGAGCCCGACCCCGCTGCCGCCGACGGTCCCCGACCCGGTCGTGTACTGGGACGCCGAGCTGCGGCTGACCGGGGCCGGGCTGGAGGCCGGGGTCGGGTGGGACGGGGTGTACGGCCGGCTCGGCTGCCGGGGGCGGTACGAGGGGACCCACCTCGGGCCGGTGGTGGCCAACCTGTGGCTCGACCACGCCCTCGCCGCCGGCCAGCCGGTGTCGGCCGTCCAGGGGCACGTCCGGGCCGACGCCCAGCGGCCGGACCCGGCCCGGCCGGGGTACTACCTGCCCCCGGAGGTCGGGTTCTTCGACCTCACGGGGCGGCTGTTCCACGGGACGGTCAGCGGCGAGGCCCGGCTGGTGCTGGCCGACCCGGTCCGGTACGAGCTGTGGCTGACCGCGGCCGACGTGCAACTGGCCGAGGCGGCCAAGCACTACAAGCTCGGGTCGGACGCCGACCTGTCCGGCGTCGCCCAGGGGACGCTCCACCTGTACAACCGGCTCGACCCGAAGACCGGCCGGTGGGCGGCCGAGGGGGCCGGGACGGTCGACGTGCCGACCGGCCGGATGTACAACCTGCCGGTCCTGCTCGACCTGGTGAAGGTGCTCAAGCTCCAGGCCCCGGACAAGACGGCGTTCGAGGAGGCCCACGCCGCCTTCCGGGTGGCCGGCGACCGGGTCAAGGTGGACCAGCTCGACCTGCTCGGCAAGGCCCTGTGCGTCGGCGGGTCGGGGGAGCTGGACGCGGCCGGGGAGTACGTCCGGTTCGAGTTCTACACCGTCGGGTCGCAGCTCCTGGCGAGGCTGGTGAACACCCCGGTCGGCGACCTGACCGCGTTCCTCAGCCGCAACCTGTTCAAGATCAAGCTGGCCCGGGACGGCGGGCAGCTCCGGTTCACCCCGGAGCCGGTCCCGGTGCTGACCGAGCCGGCCCGGGCGCTGCTGGACCGGGTCCGGGCCCGGGGGGCGAAGCCGGCGAAGTAGGGGAAAAGACCCCACCCCCCGGCCCCCTCCCCCGCGGGGGGGAGGGGGAGACAAACCAAGACAACCCGTCTCCTGCTTCCTCCCCCTCTCCCTGTGGGGGAGGGGGCCGGGGGGAGGGGTCTTTTCTTCCGACCCCCCCTCCCCCCCCGCGGGGGAGGGGGCCGGGGGGTGGGGTCCTGTTTTCGGAGCCGCCGATGCTGCCCGGGTCCACCCTGAACCGGATGATCTTCTGGGAGCTGGTCCGGGTGTTCGGGCTGGCCCTGTGCGGGCTGACCGGGCTGTTCCTGCTGGCCGGGCTGATCCAGCAGGCCAACCAGATGGGCCTGTCCCCGGCCCAGGTGGTGGCCGTCATCCCGCTGTTCGTCCCGAGCACCCTGCCGTACACGGTCCCGGCCACCGTCCTGTTCGCCTCCTGCGTGGTGTACGGCCGGCTGGCCCACGACAACGAGGTGGTGGCCGTCCGGGCGGCCGGGGTCCACCTGTTCGTCATCCTCCGGCCGGCGCTGTTGCTCGGGGTGCTGACCGCCGGGGCGACGGCCGCCCTGTGCCACACCGTCATCCCGGTCACCCAGCGGCGGCTGACCGAGGAGGTGCTCAGCGACCCGGAGGAGGTGCTGTACAACGCCCTGCGGCGGGAGAAGTGCATCCGCCACCCGACCTTCCCGTACGTCCTGTACGTCAAGGACGTGCAGGGCCGGCGGCTGGTGGACGTGGTCATCAAGAAGCGGCGGGCGGTCAAGGACGGGGCGGGGAACGAAGTCCCGGGGAAGTTCGTCCCGGGGTACGAGCTGGTCGTCCGGGCCCGGGAGGCCCGGCTGCGGGTCGACGCCGACGAGGGGAAGCTGTACGTCGACGCCGACCGGCTGGTCCTGTGGAACCCGGACAGCCGGGGGTGGACGGCCTCGAACCAGCCGTTCCCGATGGAACTGCCGGCCAACCTGACGGCGGCCGACGCCCGCGGCCGGACCAACCACCTGACCTGGGACGACCTCGGCCCCCGGGCCGAGCAGCTCGGGAAGGAGCGGGAGGGGATCGAGCGGAGGCGGGCCGACGAGGCCGCCAAGGCCGATCGGGAGGCCGACCCGGCGGCCCGGGCCCGGTACGCGGTGCAGGACGCCGGGTTCGGGGTGCTGGTCGGGGAGAAGGCCCGGCAGGTCCGCAACGTCGAGGCCGAGTTCCACCTGCGGCCGGCCCTGGCCGCCGGCTGCCTGGTGTTCGCCCTGCTCGGCTGCCCGGTCGGCATCTGGGCCAACCGGGCCGACTACCTGAGCACCTTCGTCATCTGCTTCCTGCCGGCCGTGTTCGTGTACTACCCGCTGCTGTTGGCCGGGTCGAACATGGGCAAGGACGGGAAGGTGCCGCTCGGGCTCGGCTGCTGGCTGGCCAACATCGTGGTCGGGGCGGCCGGGCTCGGCCTCGTCTGGCGGCTGTTGCGGCGGTAAAGCGTCCGGCTGAATGCGTGGCGAGCGGGGGGGGGGTGGCCCCCCCATTTTTAAACAAAAAGGGGGGCCCCCCCCCCCCCCGCCCCCACCACCCCCAAGAAACACAAGAAACGGGGGGGGGGGTATG
>JAIEQO010000441.1 GCA_019747655.1 Gemmataceae bacterium
GTGCTGGGCGGCGACGACGTGCTCGACCTCGAACGGGCCGGGGTGCAGGGCTTCCGGCAGCCGGCAGTACTCGCAGGCGAAGGCGGCCCGGAGCCGGACCGCGGCGGCCAGCTCCTCATCCATCGGCGGGCCGCCGGGCGGGTTTGACGCCCAGCCGCCGGCGGGCCTTCGACCGGAGGACGGCCAGTAGATCGCCGACCCGGATGAAGTTGTCCAGCTCCTCGACCTCGGCGGCCGACGCCCGGCCGTCCCGGTTCCGGGCTGCGAGGTCGTGCATCCGGGCGAGGTCGGCCGGGCCGAACGTCAGGCCCAGGACGTGCCGGGCGAGTTCCGGCGTCAGGTCGGCGTCGGCCCACACCCGGGCGAAGATGGCGGCCTCGCTGGCGTCGGCGACGGCGGTTGTCGTGGCGGACATCGTCGGCCCTCCCGACCGGATCGTACCGCACCGGCCGGGCGACGACAACGGCACCCGCCGTCAGGCGTCGAAGTAGAGGGCGAACTCGTAGGGGTGGGGGCGGACCCGGACGGCCGCGACCTCCTCGGCCCGCTTGTAGCGGATCCACGTCTCGATCACGTCCTCGGTGAACACGCTCCCCTGCAACAGGAACTCGTGGTCCCGCTCCAGGGCGGCCAGGGCGTCGTCCAGCGTCAGCGGCGTCTTGACGAGGTCGGTCAGCTCCTCCGGCGGCAGGTCGTAGATGTCCTTGTCCAGCGGCGGCCCCGGGTGGGTCTTGTTGCGGATGCCGTCGAGCATGGCCATCAACACCCCGGCGAACGCCAGGTACGGGTTGGCCGCCCCGTCCGGGACGCGGTATTCGAGCCGCTTCGACTTGGCCTTCGCCGAGTACACCGGGATGCGGACCGCGGCGGACCGGTTCCGCTGGCTGTACGCCAGGTTGACCGGGGCCTCGTACCCCGGGACCAGCCGCTTGTAGCTGTTGGTCGTCGGGTTGGTGATGGCGCACAGGGCCGGGGCGTGCTTCAGCAGCCCGCCGAGGGCGTACATGGCCGTGTCCGAGAGGCCCGAGTACGACCCGCCGCCGGCCGCGAACAGGTTGGCCCCGTTCTTCCAGAGCGAGACGTGGACGTGCATGCCGCTGCCGTAGTCCTCGAACAGCGGCTTGGGCATGAAGGTGGCGGTCTTGCCGTGCCGCCGGGCCACGTTCTTGACGACGTACTTGTACTTCAGGACGTTGTCGGCCGACGCCACCAGGTCGTCGTACCGGACGTTGATGGCGCACTGCCCGCCGGTCGCCTTCTGGTGGTGGTGGCTCTCGACGGCCAGCCCGCACGCGGCCATCGCCAGCATCATCTCGCTGCGGAGATCGTGGGCGGCGTCGGTCGGCGGGCACGGGAAGTACCCCTGCCGGTGCGGCACCTTGTACCCCAGGTTCGGCCGCTCGTCCCGGCCGGTGTTCCACGCCCCCTCGGCGCTGTCCACGGCGTAGAAGGCGGACCGGCTGGTCTGGTCGAACCGCACGTCGTCGAAGACGAAGAACTCGAGCGACGGGCCGAACACGGCGCTGTCGGCCGCCCCGGTGGCCTTCATGTAGTTGACCGCCTTGCGGGCCACGTTCCGCGGGTCCTTGGTGTAGTCCTCCTTGGTCAAGGGGTCCTGGACGTTGCAGATCATCGCCAGCGTCACGTCCTTGCAGAACGGGTCGATGAACAGGGTGTCGGGCTGGGGGACGAGGAGCATGTCGGACTCGTTGATCGGCATCCAGCCGCGGAGGCTGGACCCGTCGAACCCGATGCCGTCCTCGAACGTGGCCTCGTCGAGGGCCTCGGCCGGGATGGTGAAGTGCTTCCACAGGCCGGGGAAGTCCATGAACCGGAGGTCGACGGCCTTGACCTCCCGCTCGCGGACGTAGGCCAGGACCTCGCGGGGGGTGCGGGCGGGCTCGCGGCTGGACACGGGTGCTGGCCCCTGGTGGCGGGGGTGGGGGTGGCCGGCGGGGGAGAGGTGGCCGCGGGTGTGGGGGTGTTATAGCACCCGGCCGCGGGCGGGGCCGCTACGCTCTGGTTCTTGGCTACTTGTACACCCCACGTCTGAAGCAGAAAAACCCGACAAGAAGAAAGACCGTTGGACCGACGGCGGGGCCGCCAGCGGCCGTAGAACGGACCGCCCGTCGCGGGTACGATGACGCGGTCGCCCCGAGGGCCGGCCGATGCCCGACCACCCGACCCCGACCCTTCCGTCGCCCGACCCGACCGCCGACCCGGGCGCCACCGCCGACCCCGGCGGGTCGGCCGCCGAGCCGACCTCCCTCGTGCCCGACGACCGGTACGAGTTGGGGGAGGAGATTGCCCGGGGCGGGATGGGGGTCGTCTACCGGGCGACGGACGCGGCGTTCGGCCGGGAGGTGGCGGTCAAGGTCCTCCAGGACCGGTATGGGCCGGCCTCGGCGGCCGCCCGGCGGTTCGCCGACGAAGCGCGCATCACGGGACAACTCCAGCACCCCGGCATCCCACCCGTGTACGACCGCGGCCTCCTCCCGGGCGGCCGGCCGTTCCTGGCCATGAAGCTCATCAAGGGCCGGACCCTGGACGACCTGCTGGCGAGCCGGGAGCGTGGGCGACCGGAGGAAGCCGCCCCGGTCGCCCACGCCCCCGGCTCGCCGGGTCTGGTGGCCGCGTTCGAGGGGGTGTGCCAGGCGGTCGGGT
>JAIEQO010000873.1 GCA_019747655.1 Gemmataceae bacterium
GGTCATCCAGGACCTCGGGCTGGAGATGCAGGTGATCTTCAACAAGGGGGCGGTGATGGTCCTCCCCTCGGGGGTGAACAAGGCGACCGGGCTGGCCGCGGCCCTCGCCGAACTCGGGCTGTCGGCCCACAACGTCGTCGGGGTCGGGGACGCCGAGAACGACCACGCCTTCCTGTCGATGTGCGAGTGCGGGGCGGCGGTGGCCAACGCCCTGCCGGCGGTCAAGGACACGGCCGACGTGGTCACCCGGGCCGACCACGGGGCCGGGGTGGCCGAACTCATCGACCACCTGCTGGCCGACGACCTCGCGGCCGCCGCCCCGAAGCTGGCCCGGCACCACGTCCCGCTCGGGAAGCGCGAGGACGGGGCGGCCGAGGCGATCGACCCGCACGCCGCCGGGGTGATGGTGGCCGGGACCTCGGGGAGCGGGAAATCGACCCTCACCACCGGGCTCTTGGAACGGCTGGCCGCGGCCGGCTATCAATTCGCCGTGATCGACCCGGAGGGCGACTACACGGCCCTGGAGTTCGCCGTTGTGCTCGGCAGCCCGCAGCGGGCACCCTTGGTCGCGGAGGCGGTTGATTTACTCCGCGACCCGGCCCGGAACGCGGTGGTCAACCTGCTCGGGGTGGCCCTCGAACACCGGCCGGGGTTCTTCGCCGAACTGCTACCGACCCTGCTCGACCTGCGGGCCAAGACCGGCCGGCCGCACTGGCTTATCGTCGACGAGACCCACCACCTGTTGCCGGCCTCGTGGGAGCCGGCCGGGCAGACCGTCCCGGCCCAGCTCCGCGGGATGCTGTCCATCACCGTCCACCCGGGGAGCGTGTCGCCGGCCGTACTCGGGAACATCGACACCGTGCTGGCCGTCGGCGGCAAGCCGCACGAGACGATCGGGGAGTTCTGCGCGGCCGCCGGGACGCCCCGCCCGAAGGCCCCGGAGGTCGACAAGCTGGCGTCGGGGGACGCCGTCCTGTGGCGGGTCGGGGAGGCCGAGGCCGTCCGGGTGACGACCGAGCCGCCCAAGACCGAGCGGAAGCGGCACGGCCGGAAGTACGCCGAGGGGAACCTGGGGCCGGACCGGAGCTTCTACTTCCGCGGGCCGGAGGGGAAGCTGAACCTGAAGGCCCACAACCTGCTGCTGTTCGTCCAGATGGCCGACGGGGTGGACGACGAGACGTGGGCGTTCCACCTGAAGAACCGCGACTACTCGCGGTGGATGCGGGACCAGGTGAAGGACGACGAGCTGGCCGCCGAGGTCGAGGAGGTCGAGACGAACACCACCCTGCCCCCGCCGGAGAGCCGGGCGGCCGTCCGGGCGGCGGTCGAAGGGCGGTACACCCTCCCGGCCGACAAGCCGAGCGGGGTGGTCGATTAACGGAGTTCACCACAAAGGCACGGAGATCACACAAAGAGCCACGGAGAGAACAAGATTCAGATTTGTCTTCTTTGTGGTCCTCTGTGTGATCTCCGTGCCTTTGTGGTGAGGTTTTTTGAGGGCGAGTGTGACCGAACCCTTCCTCCAGAAGCTGGCCGCCCCGTTCGCGGGGTTCGCCGCCGGGCTGACGCCCGGCCGGCCCGTGGCGGTCCTGTGCCACAGCGACTGCGACGGCATCGGGGCCGGGGCGGTGTTGGTGAAGGCGCTCGAACGGCTCGGGCACACCGTCGCCGTCGAGGTCACGGGCAAGGGCGGATCGGCGTGGGCCCCGGATGTCGCCCCGCGGCTGGCCCGGCACGACCCGCAGGCGCTCGTCGTCGCCGACCTCGGCGTCCGGGCCGAGCCGGTCCTGCCCGGCGTACCGACCTGCTTCGTGGACCACCACAAGCCAACCGGAACACCGCCCGGGGCGGTCATCGTGTCCGGCTACGGGACCGAGCCGACGCCCACGTCCGGGCTCTTGGCCCTGGCGTGTGCCGAGTCCGTCGGGAAGGCCGACGGGCTGGACTGGCTGGCCGCGATTGCGACCATCAGCGACCTGTCCGACTCGGCCCCGTTCCAACTGATGACCGACGTGCGGAAGGCGTACAAGATCACGCACCTGAAGGACGCGACGGCCCTCCTGAACGCGGCCCGGCGGTCGGCCACCGGCGACGCCAAGCCGGCCCTCGACCTGCTCCTGAAGGCGACCGGCCCGAAGGACGTGACGGCCGGCGACCACCCCGAGGTCGAGTACCTGAAGCGGTGTAAGGCCGAGGTGTCGGCGGCGTTCGCCGAGGCCAAGAAGGTGGCCCCGAAGGTCCTGGGCGACGTGGCCCTGATCCGGGTCCACTCGCCCTGCCAGGTCCACCCGATGGTGGTCCAGATTTGGCGGACCCGGCTGGCCAAGCCGGTCGTCATGGTAGCCAACTCGGGGTACGTCCCCGGGCAGGTGAACTTCACCGTCCGGACCGCCACCGGGCTGAACCTGATCGAGTACCTGCGGGACCACGCCCCGCCCGACCCCGGCCCGAACTACGGCCACGGCCACGACCGGGCCACCGGCGGGGCGCTCAAGTACGACCAGTGGAACCTCTTCATCCGCGGCCTCGGGTTCGGCCCGGAGGCGGAGGTCAACGAGGCGACCGGGTCATGGGCGTGAAAGTCAAGAAGGCGAGCGGGGGGCCGCCGCCCCCGGCGGGGTGGCCCGGCAAGGTCGGGGCCCGCCCGCCCACAACAGCAAACACCC
>JAIEQO010000155.1 GCA_019747655.1 Gemmataceae bacterium
GCTCACGTCCAAGCTCAAGGCCGGCACCGCGGTGCTGGCGGTGGTGGCGGCGGCCGCCCTCGGGGCCGGCGGCCTCCTCGACCGGACCCGGGCGGCCGACCCCCCGCCGGGGGCGAAGGCCGACCCGCCCGCAGCCCGGGGGAAGTCGCCGGCCGGTAAGCCCGTCGTCGTGAAGGACGACGGCCAGCTCGCCCACGTCGCCTGGTCGGCCGACGGCAAGACGGTGGCCACCGTCGGGTACGCGGCCGAGGTGGTCGAGCCGAAGGCCGGGGGCCAGAAGGTCGGCCTGCTCAGCCACACCGTCAAACTCTGGGACGCCGCCACCGGCAAGCTCGACCGGTCGCTGGGCGAGGAGAAGGACACGATGGTCCTGCCCCCGGCCTTCTCCCGGGACGGGACGACCGCCGCGTTCGCCGTGATGAAGCTGAGCTTCGACCGGGAGAAGGGGGAGCCGGGCGGGCCGGGCGAGTCCGAGGTGCGGGTGCTGGACGCCCGCACATGGCAGCAGAAGCGCCGGTTCACCACCGGCTCGGCCAACGACGAGGCCGAGATGACGGTGTCGGCCGTCGCCCTGTCGCCGGACGGCAAGCGGCTGGCCCTGGCCGGGTCGCCGCGGCTGAACTCCGCCGTCGCCCCGGTCCCGCAGCCCGGGGACGAGCCGCCCGGCCGCCTCAAGCTGTGGGACGTGGACGCCAACAAGGCCGTCGAGCGGAAGCCGAAGGAGGGCGAGCCGACCCCCGGGCTGGTCCGCAGCCTGGCCTACTCCCCGGACGGCAAGCTGATCGCCGCCGGGGAGCACCGGGGCAAGGTCCGGCTGTTCGACGGCCGGACCGGCGAGCCGGTGGGGGTGATCGACGCCCACGCCGACGCGGTCCACCAGATCGTGTTCGCGCCGGACGGCGGCACCCTGGTGAGCGTCGGCCAGGACAGGGCGACGCGTCTGTGGGACGTGCCGACCGGCAAGCTGCGGAAGGAGCTGGCGAAGGAGCGGCAGTGGGCCGCCGCCTTCTCGCCCGACGGGAAGCGGCTGGCGACCGCCGGCGGGGTCGAGGAGGCCGAGGGGAAGTGGCGGTACGAGGTCCTGCTGTGGGACGCCCGGACGGGCGAGCCGGCGCGGGCCCCGCCGGCGGCCGTGACGGTGCCGGTCTACTCGCTCGCCTTCTCGCCGGACGGCAAGACGCTGGCCGCGGCCGGGGGCTTCCTCGGCGACGTCAAGGACGGCGCGAAGTCGAGCGGCGAGCTGGTCCTGCTCCGGCTGGAGTGACCGTTTCCCGGTCGATCGTTCCGGGTCGCGCCGGCGGTCGTGCCGGCCGACCGACACAAACGACTGAATCCGTCCAGCCCGCACAGTCGATGGAATCGGTACGGATTCCTCACCTTGACCCGGGGTGCCGGCCGTGCGCCTGCCTCTCGCCTTCCTCTGGGCCTGGACGGTCGGCACCACCGCCGCGCTGGCCCAAACCCCGGAACCGGCCGACCCGCCGATTCCCCCGTCGTCGCCGCCCGCGGCCCCCGGCCGGCCCGCGCTCGACCTGCCGTCGCTCGCCCCGGAGGCCGGCGGCTTTTACGCCGAGGTCGAACTCCTCCTCCGCTGGTTCAAGCCGGTCTGCGCGAGTGTACCGGTCGTCTCGATCGGCGACCCGCAGGCCCCCACCCCGGGGGCGCTGGGTCAGCCGGGCACCCGGGTGGTGGTCGGCGGGGTGCCGCCCCACAAGTTCGAGTTCCCCATGACGCCCGGCGTGCAGCTCACGGCCGGCTGGGACCGGGGCGACGGGGCGGTCGGGTTCCTGGCCAGCGGGTTCATCATGGAGCAGGCCACGAACAGCCAGCAGTTCACCGCGAACGCGGACGGGTTCCCGTACACCTACCTCCCCTACCAGGCGCCGGACAACAGCTACCAGGCCCTGCCGTTCACGGTCCCCGGGGTCGTGACCGGCAGCTCGGTGGCGGTCGGCAGCACCAAGCTCTGGGGCGTCGAGGGCGACTTCGCCGTGCCCTTCGCCCTCCCCCGCGACGGGTACACCTTCTACGGCACGTTCCTGGTCGGCGGCCGCTACCTGGACCTGACCGACCGGGTGCGGGTGACCAACACGCTGCGGCTGGTGGATAACCCGGCGGCCTTCGCGGTCGGGGCGGACGAGTTCCGCACCCACAACCGGTTCGCCGGCCCGCAGGTCGGCACCACCCTCGGGCTCCGCCGGGACTGGTGCGCGGTCGAGCTGACGACCAAGTACGCCGCCGGCTGGACCGACCAGCTCCGCGTCATCGAGGGCTCGCCGCTGGCCGGCGGCACGGTCGTGTCCCCCGGCCTGCTCCCGGGGCCGCTCCTGGCGCTGCCGAGCAACATCGGCCGCCAGTCCGCCAGCCGGGTCACGCTGGTCCCCGAGATCGCCCTCAAGACCCGGCTCGCTCTTACCTCGCGGTGCTCGGTCTCGTTCGGGTACTCCCTGCTGTACTGGAACAAGGTCCTCTGCCCGGGCGACCAGATGAGCCCGCTCGTCAACGTCACCCAACTGCCGTTCCGCGGGCCGGTCCGCGGGACCCTCGACCCGAAACCACAATTCAACCACACCGACTACTTCGCGCAGGGGATGAGCTTCGGGGTCCAGTGCCGCTACTGACCGCCGCCCGCGGGCTCCGCCCCGGCCGCCCGGCGGGGGGGCGGCGCGGCGGCCGGC
>JAIEQO010000723.1 GCA_019747655.1 Gemmataceae bacterium
CACGTCCGACGCCTCGCCCGCGGTCGCGGCCAGGACCACCCCGTACCCGCCGCCCGCCCGCCCCTTCATCCCGGCCAAGAGCCCGGCCAGCTTCGCCTGAAACTCCTTCTGCTCGTCGGCCGACGCCCAGTTCGCCGACCGCTTCACCAGCCCTTCGGCCAGCGGCTTGGCGGCCGCCTTCGGCGGGTCCTTCAGCCGGACCAGGGCGTCGGCCGCGGCCACCCGGACGGCCGGTGCGTCGTCCGCGGTCGCCTTCGCCAGGGCGACGTACACCTCGTCGGCCGCCCCGGGGAGCTTACCGAGGGCCACCGCCGCCGCCCGCCGCACGTCGGTATCCTGGTCCGCCAGCGCGTCGGCCAACAGCTTCGCCTGCCCGGAAGCCTTGCCCCCGACCGCTTCCAGGGCCTCGGCCGCCGCCCGCCGATACCGGGCCTGGCCGTGCCGGAGCAGCTTGCCCGCCGCCACCGGGTCGAACTCGGTGGACCCGTCGTCGCCCCGCACCTTGACCAACAGCGCGGCGGCCCGGTCGCGGACCGCCTCCGGCCCGGTCCGGACCACGCCGTCGAGGTACGCGATCAGGGCGCTGCGGCTCAGGGACACCCCGTATTGCCGGCGGAACAGGGACAGCACCACCGTCTGCTCGTCGGCCGTCAGGTCGAAGAACGACGGGCCGAACTCGTGCAGCCCGAGGACGATCAGGGCCTCGGGGTTCGTGTAGAGGGCCAGGAACCGGCCGGCCCCGGCGGACAGCCGGTCGTCGGGGGACGCCCGCCCGGCCCGCAGGACGGCCCACGCCTCGGCCGTGTCGCCGCGGTTCTCGCCGCTCAGCTCGCGGAGGGCCCAGAGCACCGCCGCCCGGTAGGCCCCGGCCTCGGCCGACGCCTCGCCCGGCTTGGCCGGGCGGACCGCCACCAGGAAGTCGTACCGCTGGTGGGCCGGCCACGGGCCGTGGTCCTTCACCGGCAGGGCGGCCGAGAAGTCCTGCCACAGGTACGTCGCCGAGGCGGTGACGAACCGGCTCCCCTCGCCGTAGTACCCGGGCGTGACCGGCGGGGCGATCGGCCGGGAGGGGTCCGGGATGGCCCCGCGGACGAGGTCGGTGGTGGCGGCCGACGGGGCGTGGCACATCAGGCAGTTCCGGGCGTGGTTCACCCGGACCAGTTCCCGGCGGAAGGTGCGGGACTCGCCCGAGAGGCCGGCCGGGCCGGGCTCGTCGGGAGCCGGCAGCGGCAGCAGGGCCGCCAGGTCCGGGACGGCCTCCTTCGCGTCGAGGGCTACCAGGGCCTCGGCCGCGTGCTCGGCCGCCCGGGCCCACGGATACCGCAGGAGGACGACCAGCTTAGCTACGACGGTCGCCCGGTCGCGGGCCCGGAGGGCGTCGACGGCGGCCGCCCGGTTGGCCGGGTCGAGGTCGAACACGGCCCACCGGACGAGGGCGTCGGTGGCGGCCGGGTCGGGGATGCCGCGGAGCAGCTCGACGCTCACCCGCCGCACGTCCCGCCCCTCGGCCTGCAACATCTGCTGGACGCACGGGACGGCCTCCGGCTTGGCCCAGCGGCCGTCCTTCCCGTCGGCCAGGAGGGCGGCGTGGAGCTTGTCCGGGTCCGGCCGGGGGTCGCTCTTGTCGGCCGGGATGCACTTCTGGACCTCGGCCCGGAGCCGCTTCGACAGGGCGTCCAGGGCCTCGGCCTTGTCCTTCGACAGGACCGCATCGGCCCCGACCTTGAAGCCGAGCCCGGCGAGGTCGTCCCGGCCTTTGGCGGCGACGGCCGGCCCGCCGTACACGGCCCCGGCCGCCCGCCGGGCGATGCCGTCGGCGTACAGGTTGGCCGAGGTGTTCGGGTGGGCCGGGGTGTCGAGGGCGACCTCCCGCCGGGTTTGCAGCTCCCGGTCCAGCTCGTCGGCGGTCCGCAGGTCGATCCGCTTCATCAGCCGGTGGACGGTCAGCCCGCGGGCGTCGACGACGGCGGCGTCAGGACCCGCGGCCGGCACCTGCACGACGGCCGTGACCGCCGGGGCCGGAGGAGCAGCCGGGTCGGTCTTGCCGGGGATGACCACGGCGGCGTTCGCCGGGCCGGGGGCTTCGGCCACGACCGGCGAGCCGGGGGCTTCGGCCACGACCGGCGAGCCGGGGTCGGTAGCACCAGGCGGGCGGGGGGCTTTGGTCCCCTGAGTCGGCCCGACGGCCGGCGTCCCGGCGACGACCGCGCCCGCGCCCGGGGTCGGTGCGTCACCGGTCGGCTTGCGGCGGAGCCGGTCGGTGCCGAGCCCGCCGGCCAGCCCGAGGGCGAGGAGCAAGAGCAGGAGGACGGCCAGGCGCCGCCGGCCGCGCCGTACGGGCACCGGGGCAGCCACCGGCGGGGCGGCGGCCTCGCGGAGGGTATCGGCCGTCACCGGCACCAGCCGTCGGGAGGTCGGGCAGACGACGGCCCGGCCGATGTCGGCCCCGGCGGCCGGCACCTTCACCCCGCAGCAGTCGCAGACGACGTACCCGGCCATCGCGTCCCCTCCCACCGGCCGACGGGTCAGACACCCCATGCTAACCCGAGCTTGGACGTTCCGCCAGCGGCCGACAGTTCCCGGTTCTCGACAAGCACTGTTTCTGGCGAGCGGGGGGCGTGTGCCCCCTGATTGCTAACGGTATCAGGGGGCTCACGCCCCCCGCTCGCCCGGAAAGAGC
>JAIEQO010000926.1 GCA_019747655.1 Gemmataceae bacterium
CGCGTGCGGGGGGCGACCGGGGCCGCCGTGGTCGGTGGGGTGGCGGCAGCCGGCGCGGCTGCCGCGGCCGCTGGCCGGAAGAAGGGCGGCCCGGGCGGGGGTCCGACCGGAGGGACGACCTGACGGGCCGAACGCCGGCGGCCGGTCAGGCCACCTTGCCCCAGTTCACCGCCCCGGTGCTGGCCCGGATCTGGGCCGGGGTCAGCGTCACCAGCCCGTCGGCCGCGTTCCCGTCGTTCCCGGCCCCGTCGAACCCCCACGGGCTGCGGACGGTGATCCCGACCACCGCCCCGCCCGCGCCCCGGGTCACCCCCACGACCGTGTACGAGTGGTTGGCGACCAGCGGGGCGCCGGCCCCGACCGCCAGGAACCCGATCGTCACCGCCTCCTTGTTGGCCACCCGGGCGGCCACCTCGGCCGCCAGGGCGTCGGCCGAGGTGTACCCGGAGATCATCCGGAACCCGACGACCGCCGCCCCGAACGCCCGGTTCACCTCGTACCCCCACCCGCCGCCCAGGGTGGCGTAGTCGCCGGCCGCCGACGCCCGCCGGTAATAGGCGAACGCCTTCTCGACGACCGGCACCCAGAGGGAGCCCTCCTGCCCGAGCCCGGCGTACCCCGGGAGGTCGTTGTCGACCCGGTAGAACTTCCCGCCCAGGGCCACCCCGTAGGTGCCGTCGTCGAAATCGACCACCCGCTGGCGGACCGCGGTCGGGTTGTCCCGGGCGACCGCCCCGAGCCCGGCCAGCAGCCAGCAGTCGCCGAGCGAGCCCTGGCGGACGTCGGCCGGGGACGGCCCGGCCGACGAGAAGAGGGGGTTGGCGGCGTAGGCCTTGTAGGCCCGGCCGGCGGCCAGCGGGTCGGCGATCCGGTCGCCGTCCAGGGTCTTGTCGGCCCCGGCGTTGGCGAAGGCGGCGACCGAGAACACCTTGTCGCCCGCGGCGGCGACGGCGTCGGCCGCCGCCCCGGCGAGGTCGACCCAGATGCCGTCCAGCCCGGCCCCGCCGTCGATCACGTCGGTCGTCCCGCCGTCGACGGCGATCAGGATGTCGTCCCCGTCCCCGCCGCGGAGGGCGTCGGCCCCGGCCCCGCCGTTGACCCGGTCCGCCCCGGCCCCGCCGTCGAGGCTGTCGTTCCCGGCCCCGCCGAGCAGCACGTCGTTCGCCGCCCCCCCGAGAAGGGTGTCTGCCCCGGCCCCGCCGTCGGCCCGGACGGGCCGCCCGAGGCCGGCGGCCGTGAACCGGTCCGCGGCCGCCCCGCCACGAAACTCGACCGCCGTCACCCCCGAGGCCGCGACCGCCCAGGTGGCCCCCGACCCGTTGTCCCGGACCTGGAGGTTCACCCCGGAGGCGACGACGGTGGCGTCGGTGGGGGCGGCGTCGGCCGTCACGACCAACTTCGTTCCCACCAGCAGGGCGGACACGACCGCCGGAACCTCGCGGGCCTCCAGGACCTCGACGGCCGGACGACACGGGTTCGTCTTCGTGAGCAAGTCTCTTCCTCCGTGCGGTGGGACGCAGCAACTCCGACCCGGGTCGGGCCCCGGCCGCATACGGGCCGGGACACGAGCCGCGGTCGGGCGGCGGTGGCGAGCGGGTGGCCCGTCCGCCACGGCTTCGTGGTGGCGAGTCGGGCCGAATGGAACGAGTCTCAGTGACTTAGCACGGAGTTGGCGGCGGGACGAGAATTTTTCCCGCCGGCCGAGAAGAACCACCGGGGGCCTGTCGGGTTTCCCGACAGGCGGCCGGAGTGTGTGCGATGTGTACGGCGTCGATACGGCTGGATAACAATGCCGGTCCGGCCGGGTAGGGCCGACGCAACCGTCTAACACGGCATGGGTTGAGTCCGACATGTCGATTGCATATGCCGAATATTTAATGAGTAAAAAATAGATAGGATATATTCTAAATTTTGAGAGGATTTTCCCTGATCCGTCCCGGCGGGCGTTCGGTGGCGGCCGGCCTGCGGATAATAGCCCCGCCCCGGTGTAGCCCTGCTCGCAAGCACCGCTCGCCGCTCGAACTCTTCCCCCGCACGGAGTGCACCACATGATCGGTCGCGTGAGCGCTGTGTTCGCCTTGGCCGTGTTCGTGGCCGCCGGCTCGGCCGGGCGGACGGACGCGGCGTTCCTGAACGGGACGCTCGGGTTCGTCCCGATCGGGAACACGACGTACACCGGGCCCGACCTGTCCGCCGCCACCGCGGTCACCTTCCCGCCGATGGAGATCGTGAACACGATCCCGGCCACGTACGGCGGCCTGCCGAACGACTTCGTCGGGCTGGTGGCCCCGGGCGACGCGGTCACGGTCGCCCCGCTGACGGTCCCGGTCTCGGGCATCAACGGCGGCCCGTTCGCCACGGCCGTCCCGACGATCACGTTCGGGCCGGGCGGGCGGTTCAGCTACACCCCGTTCCAGGGCGAGTTCCGGTCGGCCGGGGTGGACCCGTCGACCGGGGGGAGCAGCCTGTCGTTCTTCTCGCTCGGCGACTTCACCGACTCCCTCGGGGTGTACGACCCGTCCGTCGCCTCGCTGTCGTTCTCGGTCAACCAGACCGCCCCGGGGGCGGCGGTGAACGCGCCGTTCACCTTCGCGACCCCGCCGAACACGTCGGCCGTGGTCCCCGAGCCGGCGTCGCTGGCCCTGGCCGGGGCCGGTGTGGTGGGGCTGCTCGGGCTGGCCCG
>JAIEQO010001084.1 GCA_019747655.1 Gemmataceae bacterium
AGCGGATGGCGCCCCTGCTGGCCCCCAACTTCCAGGTGCTGGAGCCAGCTTCAATCCCGGCCGCGTGAGGTATAGCAGCTCAGTGGCAACCGTAGCCAGGATGACAGCCGAGACGCCGATTTCCTGAGTCGAATGGAACTGGTTAGGGCTCAAGAACAGCCCTGTGCCGAACCCGTGAACGTCAAGCCACATACGCTAGAGCAGTTCCCCAGTGGGTGTAGCGGGTAGCCGCACTCGGTCCCAGCCCCGTGCGCCAGCGAGGGTCATGCGACCCACGCTGGCGCACGGGGCTGGGACGCTACACCCAATCGGGAACCGCTCTAGTGGTAGTACGGAATCCGCCACGATGATCGACAGGTGCGTCTCTTGAAGCGGCTACTCTACGCCCTTCGCGATCTGCGTCCCGAGACGGACCATTCCATGCGGCGAGACTTGTGCGATGGAATCCGCCACCAACCGCGAGGGTGCGGTTTGGTGGTGAACCCGAGAATGGTGGTAAACTGGTGGTAAAAAAGCCGCCTCAGGGATTTGAACCCTGGACCCCGGCTTTACGAAAGCCGTGCTCTACCGCTGAGCTAAGGCGGCAATTGGTAACGACTTACGTCGTTTCCGTGCCCATCGTCATCTTACCGAATCCAACTTGCCCCGTCACCGGCCGCCACTGCTTTACGAAAGCGGTGCACTACCGCTGTGCTAAGGCGGCGGCGTTGCTACTCCATGATTTTACGCCCCCCGGCCGGGCCCGACTACGGCAGAATCCGGACCCCGGCCGGGCCCGCCGGGTTCGCGGCCGCCGCGGTATCATACACGCATGCTCGACCCCGGCCGGCCCGCCCTCGTCCTCGCCCCGATGGAGGGCGTCACCGACGCCCCGATGCGGGCCGTCCTGGGCGAGGCCGGGGCGTTCACCCACGCCGTCGCCGAGTTCCTCCGGGTCAGCCACTCGGTCCCGTCCCGGGCCGTCGTCCTCCGCCACGTCCCCGAACTCCGCACCGGCGGTCGCACGCCCACCGGGCTGCCGGTCCAGGTGCAACTGCTCGGCGGCGACCCCGGCCGGCTGGCCGAGACGGCGGCCGTCGCCGTCGCCGCCGGGGCCACGGCGGTGGACCTGAACTTCGGCTGCCCGGCCCCGACCGTCAACCGCCACGACGGCGGGGCCACCCTGCTCAAGTACCCGCACCGCATCCGGGCGATCGTGGCCGCCGTCCGGGCTGCACTCCCCCGCTCGGTCCCGGTGTCGGCCAAGCTCCGGCTCGGGTGGGACTCGGCCGACCCGGTGCTGGAGAACGCCGACATGGCCGCCGAGGGTGGGGCCGCCTGGCTGACCGTCCACGCCCGGACCCGGATGCAGGGGTACGCCCCGCCGGTACTCTGGGACCGGATCGGCCGGGTCCGCGAACGGGTGGGCATCCCGGTGGTGGCCAACGGCGACATCCGGACGGTGGCCGACCTCCGCCGCTGCCGGGACGAGACGGGTTGCGTTCACTTCATGGTCGGCCGCGGGGCCCTGGCCGACCCGCGCTTCCCCCGCCGGGCGGCGGCTGCCCTCGGGCTGGTCCCTGCCGACCCGGAGCCGGACCCGCCGGTCGACTGGGGGGCGTGGCTGCGGCGGCTGATCCTCCACACCGGAGAGGCGGGCCGCGACCGGCCGGAGCGGGTGGTCCGCCGGCTCAAGCAGTGGCTGAACCTGGCCGCCACGTTCGGGGCGTTCCGGGGGTTCGACGCGGTCAAGCGGGCGGCGACGGTCGAGGAGCTGATGAACGGACTATCGGGCGACCCGGGTGGCACAGGCATTCCTGCCTGTGCCTCATCATCAGGGGGCTCACGCCCCCCGCCCGCCCGGCAGACCGCCGGGGCCGGGCTGACCGGCTAGGCCGCGGCCGCCGGGGTCGGGGGCGGCCCGATCATGTGGACCAGGATGCCGACCAGCTTATCGACCTGGGCGATCCCGTACTCGGTCTGGTCGTTTTCCAAAGCCGCCCCCGACAGCCGCAGGAACTTCCACGCCGTCCCGGTCGTGACGCACCCGTAGACCGGGTCGACCGGAGTTCCCTCGCGGCGGTTGTACCGCTGGGCCCCGACCATCGCCGCGACGCACTGGCCGAGGCCGTCCGGGATGCTGTCTCGCTTGGCCTCGAACATCACCAACAGGGGGGCGACCGGGACCGGCCGCTGGGGCCCCCAGCCGAGGACGAAATCGCACACCCCGGTTAACTTGGCCGCCGGGTCGGCGTCCAACTCCGCGCCGCCGATCAGGCACAACCGTCCGGGGTACCGGTCCCACACGTCCCCGAGGACCGGGCCGACCATCCAGACCGACCGGGAGAACTCGGTGTGGGCCCCGGGCCCGAGCCGGACGCCCCGTACCAGGTTGCCGCGGAGGAGGTCGTTGGGCGGGACCGGTGGGACCGCCCCGAACAGGTCGGGGGGGCTCGTCTCGGTCAGCCCGAGGTCCTGAAGCACCTTCGGGTACTTGAAGTCGCTATACGCCATCGGCCGGCCTCCGCGGTGGCTACGCTGGGATTGTACCACCCGGGGCGCGTCGGGAATCGGGAACGGCCGGGCCGATTCCCCCGTCTGTACCGTTGACGCGGCCGGCCCGGTCGCGCATGATGGAACCACCGGTCCGGGGTCGGCGACTCCCGTCGCTGCCACCGCCGACCCGCCCCGGCCCCGCGGCTGCCACCGCCGG
>JAIEQO010000481.1 GCA_019747655.1 Gemmataceae bacterium
CCGGCGGGTGCCCGCCCCGGCGCTGGCCCTGGGCGTGGCCGACCGCCGCTCGCACCTGACCCGGAGGGTTCACATGCTCCTGCTCAACCCCGAGCCGCCGCGCTCCCGCTGCCGCCCGCTCTGGACGGCCGGCGTCGCCCTCGTCGCCGTCGGCCTGCTGGCCGGGCTGTCGGCCGTCCGGCTGACCGCCGCCGACGCCCCCAAGGCGGACGCCTCGAAGGACGGGAAGAAGCCGGACGCCGCCAAGCCGGCCGCGAAGGACGCCCCGAAGCCCGAGACGCTGAACTACTTCGGGGTGGTGACGGACAAGGACACGAAGAAGCCGATCGCCGGGGCCACGGTGGTCGTCCGCCGGTCCACCTCGAACGACCGCGTGGTGATGGAGGAGTCGAAGCACACGACCGACGCGGCCGGGAAGTACACGTTCGTCATCCCGCCCGAGCAGGTGGCCAAGTCCGACCTGTACATCGAGCTGGACGTCGAGCACCCGGAGTACGCCCCGGCGAAGGGGTTCGGGTACGCCCTCGGGATGATCCGCAAGAACGAGCAGTTCGGCAACCGGCCGTTCTTCGAGTCGGTCGAGCTGCGGCCGGGCCAGCCGGTCACGGGCGTCGTCCACACCCCGGACGGCAAGCCGGCCGCGGGCGTGAAGGTGATGGCCTACTCGGTCACGAGCAAGCGGAAGCAAGGGGAGTTCGAGTACGGGTCGTTCACCGACACCAAGACGGACAAGGACGGCAAGTACCGGCTGACCCTGACGACGCCGGGGTGGGGGGTGGTGTGGTACCTGCCGGAGCAGTACGTCCCGACGACCCGGGTGGTGAACGACAAGCGGGGCGACCTCGGGACGTACACGATGCGGGACGGCCCGCGGCTGTCGGGCAAGGTGCTGGACGCGAAGGGCCAGCCGGTGGCCGGGGTGGTGGTGAACGCCGAGAGCCAGGACCGGAACGACGAGATCACCGGGCCGGTGGCCGACAACATCAACCGGGCGGCCACGACGGACGCGAAGGGCGAGTTCGTGATGAACCCGCTGCCGCCGGGGAACTACCTGGTCAAGCCGGGCGAGTACGCCCGGGACGCCTCGCTCGGCCAGCCGACCCCGTACAGCAAGAAGACGCCGGTGCCGGCGGTGTTCCTCGGGACGAAGGTGGTGCTGAAGGCGGACGCCAAGCCGGAGCCGGTCGAGGTCCGGGCGGTCCCGCACGTCGTCATCGAGGGCCAGTACTTCGACAGCAAGGGGCAGAGGTGCAAGGGGTTCGGGCCGTTCGTCACCGGCCGGCTGGACGGGGAGGGGTGGGCCGCCGAGGCCAAGTGCAAGGACGGGAAGTTCGTCTGCCACGTCCCGCACGGGCTGGAGGGCGTACAGCTCGACCTGATGACCAACGAGCACCACGCCCTGCGGTGGCGGAAGAAGGCCGGGGAGCCGCTGAACAACAACCGCAACGTCCAGCTCGGGACCCTGACCGACGACGTGACCGGATTCGAGGTCGTGTCCTACGACGCCCCGATCCTGATGGTGAAGGTCAAGTCGCCGGACGGGGTGAAGGCCGAGAACGTGGCGGTGACGGCGGTGTACGGGGAGGGCAAGGGCCAGTACCAGGGGATCATGTTCAACAGCGCGAAGGGCCGGCGGTCGGACGTGTCGTTCGAGGGGCTGGCCGGCGGCAAGTACCAGTCGTCCCAGCTCTTCCCCGACGAAGAGGTGACGGTGATCGCCTACGCCGACGGGTTCGCCAGCAAGCCGGTCAAGCTGAAGTTGGCCGAGGGGACGACGAAGGAGATTGAGGCGGTACTGGAGCCGGCGAAGGACGAGCCGAAGAAGGACGAGAAGAAGTAGGTGCTTTCCTGTCCCCGACGCTCCCGCGTCGGGCAACGAACGCCGGCCCCTCCGGGGCGGAAACATCGACCCGGTTGCCGAGCCGCGGAGCGGCGACCGTTCGTAGCCCGGGGCGGGAGCCCCGGGACGTTCAGGAGTTCCCATGCTCCCGTCCGTCGTCCTCGCCGGCCTCGTGCTGCCCGCCCCGCCGGCCCCGAAGGTCGACTTCGAGCGGCACGTCGTCGCCGTCCTCGGCAAGGCCGGGTGCAGCGCCGGCAGTTGCCACGGGTCGTTCGGCGGCAAGGGGGGCTTGCGGCTCTCCCTGTTCGGGTTCGACCCGGACAAGGACTACTTAGCCCTGGTGAAGGGCCGCAACGGCAAGCGGGTCGACCTCGACGACCCGGACGCCAGCCTGATGCTCCTGAAGGCGACCGGCGAGGCCCCGCACGGCGGCGGACTGCGGTTCGGCGTCGGGACGCCGCAGTACCGGGTGCTGCGGGACTGGATCGCCGGCGGCTGTCGCCACACCCCCGGGTCGGGGGCCGTCGAGAAGTTGGAGGTCGTCCCGGCCGAGGCGGTGGTGGCCCCCGGCGGGTCGGCGCGGTTGGGCGTCCGGGCCCGGTTCGCCGACGGGACGGCGGCCGACGTGACCGCGTTCGCCGAACTGCGGGCGAAGGACGAGACGATCGCCGACGTGGCCGGGGGCGGCACCGTGAAGGCCGGCCGGGCCGGCGACACGGCCGTCATCGCCACCTACCGCGGGGTGGTGGTCAGCGGCCGGGTGCTGGTGCCGCACCGCACCCGGGAGGGCGACAAACCCCAAGCCCGCCGGGAGGGACCCCGCCGGGCCCGGGCGTACCACTCCCCGGACCCG
>JAIEQO010000228.1 GCA_019747655.1 Gemmataceae bacterium
CAGCCCCGCCACCCACCCCACCGGCCGGCCGGCGGCTCGACGGGGAGCCCCTCGCCGACCGCCCACCGGACCAAAACCCAGCGGGCGGCCGACGGCTGCGGTGGCTCGGAGGCCTGCCACAGCCGGTCATTGCCCGGCCCCAGTTCCTGCTGGGCCCGGAGCAGGTCGCGGGCCTCCGGGTGGGCGGCCAGCCAGCGATCGACGGCGGCCCGGGCGGCCGGCGTAAGCTCGCCGTCGGCATAGGCCGCCAGGATGTCCGGCCAGGGTTCGGGCGGGGTCATGGGTGTACGCGGTCGGCGAGCAGGGCCTTGAGTTTCTGCCGGGCGTAGAACAGCCGGCTCATCACCGTCCCGATCGAAATCCCCAGGGCGTCGGCCACCTCGCGGTAGGTCAACCCGCCGTCCACGTGCAGCACGAACGTCTGCCTTTGGGCGGGCGGGAGCCGGCCGAGGGCGTCGTCGATCACCCGCCGCAGGTCGGCCCGCTCGGCCTCGGCGTCGGGCGGGGGCCGGCCGTCCGGCTCGGCCTGCCGCAGTGCCGCGGGCAGCGGGGTGTCGTCGTTCCACCCGTCCCGGGCCCGCCGCCGGCCGAGGTCGAGGGCGGCGTTCGACACGATCCGCAACAGCCACGTCTTGAACGAGCTGCGGCCGGCGAACCGGCCCAGGTGGGCCAGCGCCTTGACGAACCCGTCCTGGACGGCGTCGAGGGCGTCCGGCTCCCGCCCGAGCAGCCGGTACGCCACCCGGTAGGCGACGGCCCGGTGGCGGCGGAACAGTTCGTCCAGGGCGGCCCGGTCGCCGCCGGCCACCCGCTCCAGGAGGGCGACATCAGGCGGCCCGGGGGGGGCGGCGGCCGGTGCGACCGGGACGGCGGGCATGGGGCGGGGGTGACTCCCGGGAACGGGCCGGAGACCGACGCCGCCCATTGTACCCGCCCGGGTGGTAGACGGGACCGCCCCCGGCGGAATTCATCAAGACCCCAGCACAGGCAGGAATGCCTGTGCCACCGAACCCGACCCGACTTGAAACTCGGAATCCGAAACTCGAAACTGCCCCCATGATGACCGTCTTCCACTGGGAGTGTTCGGCCCGGGTCTGCTCCCGGGTGCCGAACGACCGGCTGCCGCCGACGGCCGCCGAGCTGCCGGCCGAGGATGCCGTCTGGATCGACCTGTCGGAGCCGACCGAGGACGAGGAGCGGGCCGTCTTCGAGCGGTTCTTGCCGGTCCACCCGCTGACCCTCGGGGACATCACCAAGCCCCGCCGTGAGCCCGACCAGGGAGCCCACCTGCCGAAGGCCGAGGAGTTCCCGGACTACCTGTTCGTGATCGTCAACCCGCTCCCGCCGGGGCTGGCCGTGGCCGCCCGGAAGAAGCTGGCCGCCGACCCCGGCGGGGAGCCCGACCCGGCCGCCGCCCCGGCCCTGGCCCTGCGGGCCAAGGACCGCCCCCAGCTCAGCGCCGTCCTCACCAAGAACGTGATCGTCACCCACCACTACAAGCCGCTGGCGAGCGTCGCCGAGGTGGCCGGCCGGCTCGACCGCCGCGGGGAGGTCGCCCGGCACGGCCCGGACTACCTGTTCCACCTGATCCTGGACGCGATGGTCGACGAGTACGCCCCGGTGGTGGACCGGGTGTCGGCCCGGCTCGACGGCCTGGAGCGGAAGGTGTTCGGCGACCCGTCGCCGGACGTGCTGGCCCGGCTGATGCGGCTCAAGCGGATCGTCGCCGGGCTCCGCAAGACGCTGATCCTGGAGCGGGAGGTGCTGGCCCGGCTGACCCGCGGCGAGTTCGACCTGGTCGACGACCGCGAGATCGTCTACTACCGCAACGTCTACGACCACCTCGTCCGGTACACCGAGCTGATCGAGGGGGCCCGGGAGACGGTCGGGGACCTGATGCAGACCCACCTGGCGGCCGCGTCCAACCGGCTCAACCAGGTGATGAAGCTCCTGACCATGATCTCGACGGTCGTGCTGCCGATGAACCTGATCGCCGGCATCTACGGGATGAACTTCGAGGCGTCGGTCGTCCCCAGCTACCACGCCCCGTGGGGGTTCGCCTTCGCCCTCGGGCTGATGGCCGCCAACGGGCTGGCCGCCTACACCCTGTTCCGCTGGCGGCGGTGGGTCTGACCCGCCCTTGTCGGGCGGGCGGGTGGGGCTAGACTCACCCTCTGGCGCGGGCCGACGGACCGACGGAGGGCGACAGCGATGGCGAAGGCGCGTGGGGGCGGCCGGTCCCGGATGGACCTGCGGCGGGAGGCGGAGGCGGCCGAGGCCCGGGAGAAGGACAAGGACGAGGCCGAGGAGGCCGACGAGGAAGAGGCCGACGCGGAGGCCGAGTCCGACGCCGACGAGGGCGACGACGAAGAAGGCGGGGCGAAAAAGAAGAAGAAGCCGGCCGCCAAGAAGAAGGCCGCCGCCCCGAAGGCCAAGAAGCCGGCCACCAAGCGGGTCCGGGCGGCCAAGGAGGTCCGGCAGAAGGCCGTCTGGGTGGTGTTCGACAACGCCAGCAAGCGGATCGACTCGTTCCCGTACAACCAGAAGGCCGACGCCGAGGCCCTGCTGGCCAAGAAGATTCAGGAGAAGGAGGGCAAGGCCACGTTCTACCTGAACCTCGTCAAGGAGCCGCTCGAGTAGGCCACCGGACACCGGGCTGGAGAGGCGTCGGGCCGGCTGTGCCGGCCGCCGGTTGGT
>JAIEQO010000338.1 GCA_019747655.1 Gemmataceae bacterium
GGCATGACCGGCACCGCGAGGAACTGCACCGGCGGGGCCGCCGGGGCCGGGGGCTGGCCCGCCGCCCCGACCCCGAGGACGCCCACCCCGCCGGCCGCCAGCACGACCAGACCCGCCACGGTGCGCATGACCTCTCCCCGGAAACCGGTCGCGGAAGCCGTCCCGTCCCGCCCATTCGGACGGCGTTTAGCCTATCAGCCGGGGAAACCGACCTCAAGGGCCCGGGCGTCGGGCCGTTACCGGAATCCGGGCGGATTCGCTCAAGTCTGCCGCCGGCATCGCTCGTGCCGGGGTGATTGGTTCCGGCCGGGTGTCCCACCCCCTGCCCGAACCAACCCGACTCGACCGGAAGAAACACCGTCAGACCGACGCCGGGCTACCCGGTTGGTGTTCCGGGCCGGGATTGGGTATGGTGGGGGTCGGCGAGGCGACCAGGGGCTTTCGCCCCTGGCTACCGTCGGTCGTCCCTCCGGGACTCCGGCATTTTGGAGCCGCGGAGCGGCGACCGCTGGTAGCCAGGGGTGCCAACCCCTGGTCCGAAAACCCCGCCCCTAACCCCGACCCGAGATGCCCGAAAGCCTGTCCGGGGTGGTCGAGCGGATCACCTTCCACAACCTCGATACGGGTTATTGCGTCCTCCGGGTCCGGGCCCGCGGGCACCGCGACCTGGTCACCGTCGTCGGCACCTGCCAGCAGGTCGTGGCCGGGGAGTACGTCGAGGCCGCCGGGACCTGGGAGACCGACCGCACCCACGGCCTCCAGTTCAAGGCGGCCGAGGTCAAGACCACCCCCCCGCACACCGCCGAAGGCATCGCCAAGTACCTCGGCTCCGGCCTCGTCAAGGGGATCGGCCCGGGGTTCGCCAAGCGGATCGTCGACGTGTTCGGCGAGCGGACCCTGGACGTGATCGACCAGTCCCCGGCGTTCCTCACCCAGGTCCGTGGGATCGGTCCGAAGCTGATCGACAAGATTCGGACGAGCTGGCGGGAGCAGCAGGCCGTCCGGTCGATCATGGTGTTCCTGCACAGCTACGGGATCGGGACCGCCCGGGCCGTCCGCATCTACCGCCAGTACGGCGAGAACGCCATCGAGCTGGTCCGGGCCAACCCGTACCGGCTCAGTACCGACATCTGGGGCATCGGCTTCCGCACCGCCGACGAACTCGCGCTCAAACTCGAAATCCCGCGGGACTCGCCGTTCCGGGCCCAGGCCGCCGTCCGGCACGTCCTCGGGCAGGCCCAGTCCGACGGCCACGTCGGCTACCCCGAGGACCTCGTCGTCCAGGCGGCCGAGGAGTTGACGCAGATCGCCCCGGACGGCCTCCGGGACGCCGTCGGGCAACTGCGGATCACGGACGAACTCGTCCGCGACAGCATCGCCCGGAACGCCGAGCCCGGCGAGCGGGTGAAGGCCGAGGGAGCCGAAATCCTCGGCGAGGACGGCGCCCACACGGACCTGTTGTTCCTCAAGCCGCTATTCCTGGCCGAACTCGGGGTGGCCCGGCAGGTGGCCGCGCTGGCGAAGGGGCCGCACCCGCTGGCCGGGTCGAACGTCGACGCCGCGCTGACCTGGGCCGAGAAGCGGATGAGCATCGCCTTCGCCGACAGCCAGCGGAAGGCGGTCCGCGAGGCCGTCACGCAGAAGCTGATGGTCGTCACCGGCGGCCCCGGGACCGGGAAGACCACGATCGTCCGGGCCATCCTCGAAATCTTCGCCGCCAAGTCGCTCCGGGTGACGCTCTGCGCCCCGACCGGCCGGGCCGCCAAGCGGCTCTCCGAATCGACCGGCCGGGAGGCCAAGACCATCCACCGGCTGCTGGAGTTCGACCCCGGCGTCGGCACCTTCCGCAAGGGCAAGGAAGCCCCGCTCGACACGGACCTGCTCGTCGTCGATGAAGTCTCGATGGTCGACGTGGTGCTGATGAACCGGTTACTCCAGGCGGTCCCGCCGTGGGCCTGCCTCGTCCTGGTCGGCGACGTGGACCAGCTCCCGTCCGTGGGGGCCGGGGGCGTCCTGGCCGACCTGATCGGCTCCGGCGTGGTTCCGGTCGCCCGGCTCACCGAGGTCCATCGTCAAGCGGGGGCGTCGTGGATCGTCCGGGCGGCCCACGCCGTCAACCGCGGCGAGGAGCCGGAGTCGGCCCCGGCCGGGCAGGGCGACTTCTACGTCGTGGTGGCCGACGACCCGCCAACGGTCATCGCCAAGATCATCCAGATGGTGAAGGAGCGGATGCCGGCCAAGTTCGGGTTCGACCCGTTCCGGGACGTGCAGGTGCTGACGCCGCAGGTGAAGACCGAGCTGGGCGTCCTGAACCTGAACCGGGAGCTGCAAGCGGCCCTGAACCCGGCCCGGCCGGGGGTGGCCGAGACGAAGAAGTTCGACACCGCGTTCCGGGTCGGGGACAAGGTGATGCAGACCCAGAACAACTACCAGCGGGACGTGTTCAACGGCGACATCGGGCGGATCGCCGAGGTCGACCTGACCGACCAGTTGGTCTGGGTCGACTTCGACGGGAGGGCGGTCGAGTACGACTTCTCGGACCTCGACGAACTCCAACATGCGTTCGCCGTAACGATTCACAAATCGCAAGGCTCAGAGTACCCGGCGGTGGTGATCCCGGTCCACACCCAGCATTACGTCATGTTGCAGCGGAACCTGCTCTACACCGGGATCACCCGGGGCCGCCGGCTGGTGGTGCTGGTCGGCAGCCG